>JBEIQK010000042.1:0-16605 GCA_040376505.1 Alphaproteobacteria bacterium
CGCGGCCCAGGAGGTGCGGGCCCTGCGCGATGAGGCAGCGGCGGCGCGCTTTGTGGAGTCACGCGGCGCCAAAGTGGGGGAGGCCCTGTGCTTCACCTGCGTGGCCGGTGGATTCTCGGTGGTCAACGTGCGGGTGGAGCTGAACCCGCAGC
The DNA here is from genome assembly GCA_040376505.1 of Alphaproteobacteria bacterium. Taxonomy (GTDB): domain Bacteria; phylum Myxococcota_A; class UBA796; order UBA796; family UBA2385; genus JBEIQK01. Next base: position 153 of record JBEIQK010000042.1, read on the forward strand.
CGCTCGTCTCGCTGCTGACCGGCTCGGTGCCGGCCGAGGGGGCCCCGTCGGGGCGCGTGCTGCTCGACCGTTTTGTGGCCGCCAACCCCTGGATCGGCCCGCGGCTCTACGGTGGGGCCCGGGCCATTCCCCTGCACGCCCCGCGGGCCCTGCTGCACGAAGGCCGGGTGCTGCGGCTCGGCGACAGCGCGGGGCAGGTCTTCGCGGTTCATGGATCGGGCACCGCCGCCGGGCTCATCGGCGGCCGGATGGTGGCCGACATCCTGGCCGCGGGGGGCGACGGCCTCGCCTGGACCCGCGCCTGGCAGCAGGCCCACGGCGGCCTCTTCGCAGCGGCGGCGGTCTTTGCGATGGCCAGCCGCTCGTTTACCACCGCCGACCTGGCCCGGCTGATCGGCCGCGGCCTGATGAGCCCGGCCCTGGCCACGCCCGGGCTGCTCCAGCGGCCGATGAAGCCGCCGCCCGCGGCCCTCCCAGGGCTCGCGCTCGGTGCGCTGCGGGCGCCTGAGTTGGCGGCCCGCCTCGCGCCCACCTTGCTGCAGATGGAGCGCTTGGAGTGGCACCACCGGCGTGTTCCCGACGAGCCGGCCGCGCTAACGGCCTGGGCGGCGGCCCGTCACCGCTTGTTGGGCGCGGCTGCCCCGCCCCTCGCTGGATAGGGGGCCCGGATGGTTGAGCCCACCCCCCAACTCCGCGCCGCCGTCGCCGCCCTGCCCCTCTTCCCCCTGCCGGAGGTGGTCTTTCTGCCGCACACGCTGCTGCCGCTGCACGTCTTTGAGCCGCGCTACCGGCAGCTCGTGCTCGATGTGATGGCCGGCGACGGCATCCTGGGGGTGCCGGCCTGGGCGGGCCCAGCGGGGGAGAGCGGGCTTCCTCCCTTGGTGCCGATCTGCGGCGTGGGGCGAATCGTGCGCCACCAGTCGCTGCCCGATGGCCGCAGCAACATCGTCCTGCTCGGCCTCGGCCGGGTTCGGCTCGAAGAGGAGCTGCCCCCCGAGCAGCCCTACCGGCGCTGGCGCGCGGCTCTGCTCGCCGACGAGATCGGCCCGGGCGGCGATCGGGCCCTGCAACGCGCGATCGGCACCCTGCGCCTCACCCTGGGTCAGCTCCGGGCCGGGCGCCCGACCCTGGTTCACGATCTCGAGCGGGTGCTGAACAGCGACCGCTCCCCTTCGGAATTCCTGCATGTGCTGGCCCATGTGCTGCTGCAGGACCCCGCCGACCGGCAGGCCTGGCTGGAAGAAGGCACCCTCCTGGGGCGCTGCGATCGGGCGCTCGCTGCGCTGGTGCAGCTCCTCAACCCCGATGGGATGGACACATGATCAGCCTGTGGATCGGCCTTGCCCTGGCCGAAGCGCCGCGCAATTGTGAGGCGCCCCTCTCTGTTTATATTGAAGAGGTGCAGACCTCAGGCTCGGAGCTGGCCTACCTTTGCCTCGCCGATCGCGACGACGCTGGCAAGGCGCTGCTCGACGCGCTGGCGGCGATGAAGTCCGACGCGGTGGGAGAGGAGCGGGTGTCCCGGGCCCTCGCGGTTCACCTGCTCCACCGCCTGAACAGACCGATCACCGGCGCCGAAGCCCGGGCCTTGTCGCCGGCCGACCGCCGCTTTCTGGCCGATGGGGTCTACGCCCGCCGCGGCCGCCGCTCGCCGGCCCCCGAGCACGAGCGGGTCTTTGAGAAATTCCCCTGGTACCAGCCCGACGCTGGCTACACAAACGCCCGCCTCACCCCTGAGGACCGCGCGAACATCGAGATCCTCGACGACCCGCCCAAGCGGCCCTTGGCCGCGCGCTCTCCCAGCGCCGGCGACGCCATCGCCAATGGAGAGGAGACGCCCACCGAGGCGCCCTCTCCCTGCGCCTGCGGCAGCCTGGGCGCCGCTTCGGCCCTGCCGGCCCTCCTCGGCGGCCTGCTGGCCCTCCGTCGGCGGCGTCGGTGACGATCGAGGCCTTGCTGGAGGGGTCGAGCCCCACGGTGGCGGCGCTCACCCACCGGCTGGTCGCCCTGGTGCAGGCCCGCGCACCCACGGCCACGGTCTCGGTCAAGCCCGGCTGGCGCCTCGTCGGCTTTACGCTGCAGCGCTACTTCTGCGCGGTGGCGCCCGCAGCCGACACGGTCGATCTGCTCTTTGAGCAGGGTGTGGCCCTGCCCGATCCCGACCGGCGGCTCATCGCCCGCGGCCGCCAGGTTCGGGCCCTTCGTTTTTCTTCCGATGATGATGTCGATGAGGGGCTGATCCACGCCTTTGTCGACGTGGCCATCCTCACCCAGAAGGCGCCCCTGCGCCGCCGGAGCCCCTGATGCGCGCCCCCCTGGTGTCTGTCCTCCTGCTCGCCGCCTGCCTCGACAAGAGCGGCGACAGCGGCGAATCCGGCAATTCTTCGATTGAAGAAGACGTGAACAACGCGATCAATGAGTACCGCGCCTCGGTCGGGCTCCCCGCCCTGGTGCTCGACGCCAAGGTCAGCGCCATCGCCCGCGAGCACTCCGACAACATGTACGCCGAGACGGTGCCCTTCTCCCACGACGGCTTTGAAGAACGCACCGAGGACATCTTCGCCCTGCGGGCCAGCGCCTCGTCGGTGGGGGAGAATGTGGGTTACACCATGGGCTATGACGAGCCGGTGCCGGTGGTGGTGCAGGGCTGGCTGGACAGTCCGCCCCACAAGGAGAACATCGACGGCGAGTGGACCCACACGGGCATCGGCGTGGCCGAGCCCCCCGACGCCGCCGGTGTGTACTACTTCACCCAGCTCTTTGTGCTGGACCCCTCGTGAAGCCCGACGCCCTCGCCGCTGCGGAGCTGATGGGTCCGCCCCGCTTTGGGGTGCAGCTCGTCTGTTCACAAGGCGCCGGCCACCTGCTGGCCTTTGGCCCAGGCGGCGCCCTGCGCCTGTGGCCGGTGGAGGTGGAGGGCGAGCGGCTGCGGGTGAGCGGCCTGCCCACCGAGCACCGCCTCGGCGATTGGACCGCGCCGCTGCCGGCCGATCTGCCGGCCCCAGTCGCGGCCTTCCTGGATCGTCCCGCCCGCGCGGCGGTCGAGGCCCAGCGCCGGGCGGCCCGGGCCCGCAAGAGCCTCGGCCTGCGTGAACGGATGGTGGCCGAGGGCTGGAATCCCCGCTTTCTGGCCTTCCTCCACGACGCCGATCTGGAGGCCGAAGACGACGTGATGGTGCTGGACGGCAGGCCCCATGGCGTCGAGCGCTCCTTCTGTGTCAACCCCACCTGCGGCTGCCATGACGCGGTGCTGGAGTGGGTGGAGCTCGCCGCCGGCTCCCAGCAGCGCCTGCTGGGCACGGCCCTGGTCGACCTCCGTCGCCGAGCGGTGAAGCAGGTGGACGGAGAGGGCGAGGCCTATGTCGCCACGCTCAAGCGCCTCGCCGCCGCGGCCCTCGCCGACCCCATCCGCCACCAGCGCCTCGTGGCCGAGCGCGACTGGCTGCGCGGCGCCCTGGCCCCGCCGCCGGCACTGGCGATTGGGCGCAACGATCGCTGCCCTTGCGGCTCGGGCAAGAAGTACAAGCTCTGTCACGAGGGAAAGCCGCTGGTCGCCGCCGCAGACCCGGCGGTGGACTGGGCCAGCATCGGCCAAGACGCGGTCCGTCTCCTTCGCCCGGCGGCCGACACCGGCCTGTGCCCGGCCGAGGCCTTGTGTGACGCCCCCCTGCCGGGCGTGGCGGCCCTGGCGGTCGCCCTGCTGGAGGCCCCCCTGCGGGCGGTGGTGGGGCAGGGCCCGCCGGGCTGGGTTCACCTCGAAGGGGAGGACAGTGTGCGGGCCCTGGAGCCGCTGCCGACCGGGACGGCGGCCTTCCTGCTCCGTCTGTCCACGGGGCCAGCGGCGGTGGCGGCCCCTGGGCTGCGGGCCCCCTCGCCGCCGGCCGCCTCCCCGCTGGCGGAGCTCAGCCAGGCTCTCCTGGCCCTGACGGAGCCCGCCTGATGCGGGCCCTGGCCCTCCTCTTGATGGTCGGCTGCGCCGACCTGGGCGGGCCCACCGACGCGGTGCCTTCCGCCGGGGCCGTCACCTGGAACCGCGATGTGGCCGCCATCCTGGAGCGGCGCTGCGTCGGCTGCCACAGCGAGTCCGGCCTCGGCGGGTTTCCGCTCGACGACTACGCCACCGCCGCCGCCCTGGCCCCCCAACTGGTGGACGCGGTGGAGTCGGGCCGGATGCCGCCCTTTGGCGCGCCGGCCACCGACGCCTGCCCCAGCCCCTTTCCCTGGGTGGACGATCCGCGCCTCTCCGTCGAAGAGATGCTGCTGCTGCGGGTCTGGGCCGAGACCGGCGCGCCGCGTGGCAGCGGAGCGCTCCGGCATGCCGCCCCCGCCGCCGCCCCGCCGCGGGTGGACGATGTGCTGCGCCCCCAGGGGGTGGAGGTGGTGGAGCCCGGCCCGGATCAGCACCGCTGCTTTGTGCTGCAGCCGCGGCTGCCGATCCTCTATGGCCTGGAGGCGATCGCGATTGAGCCGGGTGACGCCGATGTGGTGCACCACGCCTTGCTCTTCAGCGATCCGGGCGGTGTGGTGAGCGCCCAGGCCGTGGGCGGCAGCTTTGACTGTTTTGGCCTCCAGCCCGAGGGTGGCCGCCTGTTGGCCTCCTATGCCCCCGGCATGGGGGCCACGATCGCGCCGGCGGGCACGGCGCTGGCGATGCGCGACAGCGACCCGCTGATCCTGCAAATCCACTACCACCCGCGCCCCGACGAGCTGCGCTACGACCGCACCCGGGTGAACCTCACCTACCGCTGGGAGGAGGCGGAGTACGCCGCCCTGCAGCTCTTGATCGGAAACCTGGACACACCCGAGGCCGGCTCCGGCAACGGCCTGCTGGCCGACGCCGACGGGGTGTCGGAGTTCCTGATTCCGGCGGGCGCCACCGACCATGTAGAGCAGATGATGGTGACCCTGCCGGTCGCCGTGCCCTTCTACAGCCTGGGCGCCCACATGCACCTCGCCGGGCGCTCGATGCAGCTCTTGCTGTCGAGCGCCGACGGCCAGCGCTCGGACTGTCTTCTCGACGTGCCGGACTGGGACTTCTCGGCCCAGCGGGCCTATGAGATCGACAAGCCGCTGGGCTTGCTGCCGACCTCGACGGTAGGCGATCGCCTCGTGCTGCGCTGCGCCTATGACAATTCGCTCGGCAACGCCGCCCTGGCCGAGGAACTGGCGGCCCAGGGGCTCGACGCGCCGGTTGACATGGTGCTGGGCGAGGCCAGCCTGGACGAGATGTGCCTCGCGGTGGTGGGCCTCGTGGTGCCCTGGTCGCAGGTGGAGACCGCCGAGGCCTTCTGAGCGGGTCTGTTTTTACAGCTCCTGGGGCCGGTACTCGCTGTCGCCCTCGCAGACCGCCGAGGGCCAGGCGCAGGCGCAGGGGTAGTCATTCCAGGCCGAGCCGCTCCAGCGGATCATGGCGCAGTCTTCTTCGCTGGTGGCGGCGCACTCGTAGCCATGGCCGTTGTTGGGCTCGCCGCTGTTCCAGTTGACATAGGTGACCGGCGAGCCATCTGTCCAGCCCCAACTGCCTTCGCTGGCCGCGTCGGTAAAGCCCACCCACCAGTAGTTGGCCGGGTAGGCGTTGACGGTGGCCTCTACCCAGAGGCCCTCGGCCGCGGAGTCGAAGGTGACGAGGCGGTAGCCATAGGTCGCGCAGGCGCTGTCGGCGGTGCTCCAGTCGCTGGCGGCGGTGCAGTACAGGTAGGGGTGCAGGGTGTCAGGCCAGTACTCCACGTCGCAGGGGCACACCGCGGTGGAGTCGGCCACGCCGTCGCAGTCATTGTCCAGGGTGTCACAGACCTCGGTGGCGCCGGGGGCGACGGCGGCGTTGTCGTCGTCGCAGTCGCCGTCACAGGCGGTGACGCCGTCGAGGTCATGGTCCCAGCCCTCGTCGATCGATCCATCACAGTTGTCATCTTGCCGGTTGCACAGCTCGGCCGCGGCGGGGGAGACCTCGGCGCGGGTGTCGTCGCAGTCGCTGCTCTCGGCGACATGGCCCTCGGGTGCTTCGCAGGCGGCGGTGGGCTGGGTGGGGTCGCCGTAGGTGTCGCCGTCGGCGTCGGGGTACCAGGGGGTGGCGTCGATGGCCTCCTCGTCGATCGCCTCGTCGCAGTCGTCGTCCTTCAGGTTGCAGGTCTCCAGGGCGCCGGGGTGGCGGAGGTTGTCGCCATCGTCGCAGTCGTCGCCGAGGGCGACGGCGCCGGCGGGGGCGACGCAGGCCTGGGTGGGCGCTGCGGGGTCGCCGTGGTTGTCGCTGTCGGCGTCGGCGTACCAGGTGGGGGCGTTGGCGGGCTCCTCGTCGATGTCGCCGTCGCAGTCGTCGTCCTGGGCGTTGCAGGTCTCGGCGGCGCTGGGGTTGCGGCTGGGGTCGTCGTCGTCGCAGTCCTCGCTGGCGGGGCTGCCATCGGCGTCGGCGTCGAGGGGGGCGCTGACGGTGGGGCCCTTGCCGCTGGGCGGGGCCTGGGTGAGGGAGCAGGCGGAGAGGAGGGCGAGGAGCGGGAGGTGGCGCATGGGGGCATCGTAGCGCGGGCGGCGGGGCATCGGATAGGGGCGGGGTGGAGGTCGGGCATGAACGGGGAAGATGCGGCGGAGATCGAGCTGGCGGTGGAGGCGATTCAACGGCGCCTGGGCGCCTTGCTGCCGAATGGGCCACGGGTGTGGGTGGCGCCCAGCCCGGTCGACCCGGCGCGCCGGCGCGCGGCCTGGGAGACGAACGAGCTTCCGCGCGTGGTGGTGCTGGTTCTTGGACCGAAGGGCCGGTGGGTGGACGTTGGTCAGTGGTTGTTGGATTGTGGGCGCTGGGGAGTGGCGGAGGGGTATTGCTGGGAGCCCGCGGTGGGGGCCCTCACGGGCGTGTCGCGGGGGCGGGAGTCGCTGGAGTGGACGGAGGGAGCGACCTCCTGGGTGAGCGTCGCCTTGGGGCTGCGCTTCGTCGTGGAGGGTGGGGCGCTCGTGATTGGCGAGGGCCCTGCGGGTCAGTCGACGGGGGGCAGCCCGGCGTAGAGGGCGTCGACGGAGAGGCGGATGTCGAGGTGGGTGAAGGGGATTGCGTCGCCGGGGCCGAAGGACTGGTCGCGCCGGGCGGGGCCCATGCGCGTGAAGAGCTCGGCCTGGGGCTGGTCCTGGGAGAGGAGGAGGTAGTGCTGCACCGACGGGATGTGCTGGTAGTGGCGGAACTTTTCGCCGCGGTCGTTGGCCTCGGTGGCGGGTGACAGGACCTCAACGAGGAGGCAGGGGTTGGTGATGGGGCGGCTGCCGGGCTCCACGCGTTCGGTAGGGCCGCAGATCACGGTGACGTCGGGGTGCAGGCCGCCGCGGGTCGCGCTGGCGGCGATGAGGAGGTCGCTGCCATAGACCCGGCAGGGGCGGCCGTGGAGGGCGGTCTTGAGGTGGGCCAGGGTCTCGCCGGCGAGCCAGGCGTGGCGCTCGCTCGCGCCGGCCGTGGCGTAGACTTCGCCGTCGAGGAACTCCAGGCGTTCGTGACTGGCCTCTTCCAGGGCGAGGTATTCGTGCCAGGTGGGGCGAGCGGTGGGGGACAAACCCATGAACCACCTCCGGGGCGGGAGGTAACCGAAGGGGGGCGGTGGGGTACCCTTCAGGGCATGTCGTTCAGGCGGTGGTGAGGACCGAGAAGCGCGACAGGAGCTCGCTTTCGGGGGTGGCGCTGTATTCTGGAGATCCGAGTTGGTTTGAGGTTACGCGGCGGAGAGGCACGTCTTAGAGTGTGTACGTCACCACAGTTGTACCTGGGCGGGCAGTGATTACACAATCATGCTATCCAAGAGCTCCGACTCCAATCGCAAAATAGCAGACGTGGATGATGGCATGCGTCGTTCTGATTGCGGTCGCCGCCGTGAGGTATGCGGCATAGGTGAATTCCCAGATTGGGTACTTGACCGGTTCGTTGGTGTGTGGTAAGGTGTGGTTGTCCAGTTCGGTTTCGGTTGCCGAACTGGGCGCAGTGTGTTCCCCTGCTCTGAGGTGAAGTATGTCCAGCGATGAGTTCTACCTTCCTACCAGCGAAGTTCTCTCTGAAATTGAGGCAAACAAGGGTTTTGGCGTTCGTGTGGAGCGGGTTTCTTATATTGTGGTCGCAGTTATCGAATACAGGGATCAAATGGTGAGGGATCAGCCGCTCCCTCCCTATCGGGTTGAAATCCACTGTGTGCCTCGAGAGCCGGAGGAGGTTAGGTACTCCGCCAGTTTTTTTCGTTGGCTGCCCACTGATTCGATGGACGCTGGCTCTAACGAGGAAAGATGGAAGGAGGTCACGTTCGGGGGTGATGGAATTCCGTCGGGACGGCACCCGGACCAAGTAATTAGAGAAGTCACTATACAAATGGATAGAATTTTCGGCCCCCGTGTAGGTTGACAAGCCCATTCCGGCTAAGGCCCTTTTGCGGTCGTGGTCGGGGCATTCGGCCGACCGGGGAGCTTCCAGTCGGCTCTGTTCTTGGGTTGTCAAATCTCAAAAGCCCCTTACGCCCAACTTGAGGGCAGGCGAATTCCCATTTTTGCGCATACATGATTTCCAACATCTGGTGAGCAAGATACGCCTGCCTTCAGTCGGAATGATGGCGTGCCGAATCCATGATGAACGAGGAGTGCGGTGAAACAGCTGCGTTGGTTTTCGCTCAGGTCTTGTCGACCAACGTGTCGCCCGCCTGAAGCACCAACTCGAACTGCCCGGTGCCGTCGGCGTGGATGAGGTTGGCGCGGATGCGGGCCTCGCGCAAGCGCGCACGCAGGCGGGCCAGCGCCACATCCCAGCGCTTGCGGAGCGACCAGGTGTCGGCGTCTTCGGGCCAGATCTGGCGGGCCAGGACCTCCCAGGAGGCAGGGCCGCCCATGGCGGCGAGCTCCGACAAGATCCGCGCCGAGATGCCGCCGAGGACGAGGGGCGACTCGTCGCCGCGGTGGAGCTGAACGGTGTCGAAGGCGGCGACGATGCGCAGGGGAGGCTCGACGCCGCCGCTCATGCGGGTGGGGCTCTGTCCCTGGCCGGCCAGCGGCATTGACGAGACGGTGAAGGAGGCGCCTTCGACGTCGAGGGTGGTGCCGGCCAGGAGGGGGGCGCTGAGCTCGCCGATGGAGTAGCGCCAGCCGTCGCCGGTGGTCCAGATGCGACAGGGGGCGTCGGGCTCATAGTTGGGAGAGAGCTGGGGGCGCGGGCGGGCCCGGAGTGAACAGACGGCGGGCAGGGCCATGCGGGAGAGGCCGGGGCCTTCGATGGCCAGGACGGCAGGGGGTAGCTCGACGGTGACGACGGTGAGGCAGAGGCGGTCGGCCAGCTCGATGACGAGGCCGGGCTCGAGGCGGGCCTCGGTCTGGGCCTTGCCGTGGATGGCGAAGCGGCGGCGCAGGGCGAGGAGCCACAGCTCGCCGCCGCGCAGGCTGACCATGGCGTGGGCCTCGGAGACCCGGGGATCGTCCATGAGCAGGGCGGCCGACCAGACCCGGCCGATGATGTCGCCGTTGGACAGCTCGGCGGCGCTGCCGTCGGGGAGCTCGAAGAGGGCGGTGGCGCGTTGCAAAGGGGGCCTCCAAGCCGGTGGAGGCTTGTAGCCGCCTGCTGGGGCGGCCACAAGCGCGGGCGGAGGCCCCAGGCGCTCAGTGCGTGAGCTTGCGGTACTTGATGCGGTGGGGCTGGTCGGCGTCGACGCCGAGGCGGCGCTTGCGGTCCTTCTCGTAGTCCTGGTAGTTGCCCTCGAACCACACCACCTTGCTGTCGCCCTCAAAGGCGAGGATGTGGGTGGCGACGCGGTCCAAGAACCAGCGATCGTGGCTGATGACCACGGCGCAGCCGGGGAACTCGTTGAGGGCCTCTTCGAGGTTGCGCAGGGTCTCCACGTCGAGGTCGTTGGTGGGCTCGTCGAGGAGGATCATGTTGCCGCCGCGCTTGAGGAGCTTGGCGAGGTGGACGCGGTTGCGCTCACCGCCCGACAGGGTGCCGACCTTCTGCTGCTGATCCTGGCCGGTGAAGTTGAACAGTGCGACATAGGCGCGGCTGTTGACGACCTTGCCGGCGATCTCCAGCTCCTGGTTGCCCTCGGAGATCTCTTCCCAGACGGTCTTGTTGGCGTTGAGCTGGTCGCGGCTCTGGTCGACATAGGCCAGATCGACCGTCTCGCCGATGCGCAGGGAGCCGGCGTCGGGCTGCTCGAGGCCCATCATGATGCGGAAGAGGGTGGTCTTGCCGGCGCCGTTGGGGCCGATGACGCCGACGATGCCGCCGGGGGGCAGCTCGAAGGAGAGGTCCTCGAAGAGGAGCTTGTCACTGTAGGACTTGGTGAGGCCCTTGGCCTGGATGGCGACGTTGCCGAGGCGCTTGGTGAGGGGGATGGTGATCTTGGCGCCGGTCTGTTTGCGCACTTCGGCTTCGGCCTGGACGAGGCTGTCATAGGCCTGGTAGCGGGCCTTGCTCTTGGCCTGGCGGGCTTTGGGGCTGGCGCTGATCCATTGCAATTCGCGCTCGAGCGTCTTCTGGCGCTTGGACTCCTGCTTGGACTCCATGCGCAGCCGCTCGTCCTTCTGCTTGAGCCAGCCGGTGTAGTTGCCCTCGTAGGGGTAGGCCTTGCCGTGGTCGAGCTCGAGGATCCACTGGGCGGAGTTGTCGAGGAAGTAGCGGTCGTGCGTGACGGCGACGACGCAGCCGGTGTACTCGGTGAGGTGGCGCTCCAGCCAGGCGACGGACTCGGCGTCGAGGTGGTTGGTGGGCTCGTCGAGGAGGAGGAGGTCGGGGCGGCTGAGCAGGAGCCGGCAGAGGGCGACGCGGCGGCGCTCACCGCCGGAGAGGTGGGTGACGGCCCACTCGCCGGGGGGCACGCGCAGGGCGTCCATGGCGATGTCGATGGTGCGGTCGATGTCCCAGCCGTTGGCGGCGTCGATCTGGTCTTGCAGGCTGGACTGCTCGTCGGTCAGCGCGTCGAAGTCGGCGTCGGGGTCGCCGAAGGCTTCGTTGACCTCGTCAAAGCGCTTCATCAGGTCGCGGATGGGCTTGAGCGCCAGCTCGATGTTCTCGCGAACGGTGATGGTCTCGACGAGCTCGGGCTCCTGGGCGAGGTAGCCGCGGGTGCGGGCGCCGGCGAAGATGGTCTGGCCGTTGTAGTTGTCGTCGACCCCGGCCATGATGCGCAGCAGGGTGGACTTGCCGGAGCCGTTGTGGCCCAGGACGCCGATCTTCGCGTCGGGGAAGAAGGAGAGGTAGGTGGGCTGGAGGATCGTGCGCCCGGTGGGCAGGCGCTTCTCGACGCCCATCATCTGGTAGATGTAGTCATTGGCCATGTGTGGGGCTCCAAAAGAGGGGCGCCCCCTCTAACGCCCTGGCGCCGGGCTGGGCGACGCTCCCCAGACCAGATCGAGCAGGGTGTCGCGCTGCAAGAGCAGCGTGGTGTTGGCGCCCTCGGCCCAGCGCACCTCGCCGGAGCCGAGCGTGACGACGGGCTTGAAGTCGACGACGGTGCTTTGGGGCAGCTCGACGGTGGCGGTGTAGCGGCCCCCGCCCAGGGCCTTCATCAGGGGGGCGTCGGCGGGCTGCCAGTTGCCGAACTCGGGGCCGCCGCCGACGAGGCTCACGCGCGAGGTGGCCGAGAGGTACAGGCCGGAGACCTGCACGGTGAGCTGCCGGGGGCTGGAGGCGGTGGCGAGGCGCTCTGCCCAGGGCAGGCGGCGGGTGGGGTCGGCGGAGCGCAGCAGGTAGACGTGAAGGGTGCTGGGGGTGGCGATCTGCAGCCGCTGGCCGATGGGGCTGGGGGGGAGCTGGGTGCTGACCACGAGGCCGGTGGGGCTGGCGACGGCGTGGCCGACCAGCACGGTGCCTTCGGTGAAGGCGTCGGGCAGCTCCAGCGACCAGGGCTCGGCGCCGGTGTGCAGGGCGATGAGAGCCAGCTCGTCGTCGGCGAGGCGGGCGTAGGCGAGGCCTTGATCGTCCAGCGCAAAGATGGCGGTGCGGCCGCGCTGCAAGGCCTCGGACTGGCGGCGCAGAGCCTGGAGGTTGGCGATGGGCTTGAGCAGGGGGGTGGGCTCGCCCCAGGACGTGGTGGCGCGGTTGGCGGGCTCGCCTTCGCCGTGGGCCATGAACTCGGTGCCCCAGGTGAGGCTGGGGGTGCCGCGGGTGGTCATCAGGAAGGCGAGGGCGAGGCGGACCCGGTCGAGCTGGCCGCGACACTCGCTGGCGATGCGGGGCAGGTCGTGGTTGTCGAGGAAGGTGACCAGCTTGTTGGGGTCTGTGTAGAATCGATCGTTGGACAGTGCGGCGGCCAGTCGCTGGGGGCCGGCGTCTTTGCAAAAGGTGTCTACCAGGGCGTAGCGCAGGGGGAAGTCGAACATGGCATCGAAGTTGGCGCTGCGCTGGCTGCGGGCGAGGGTGAGGGCGTCGCCGGTGAAGTCCTCGCCGAGGCTGTAGAAGCGCTTGTAGCGCGAATCGAGCTCTCCGTTGATGCGGGAGAGAAAGGCGCTGGGCAGATGGCGGACGGCGTCGACCCGGTAGCCGTCGACCCCGGCGAGGTCGATCCAGTGGAAAGAGGCGTCGCGGAGGTAGCTGTAGACCTCCTCGCGCTCCTGGGCGAGGTCGGGCAGACCGTGCACCTGGCGCTCCACCCGCTCGATGGGGTCGTCCCAGTGGACGATGTCTTTGGCGGGGTGGTACCACTCGGGGTGGGCCTTGCGCAGCGGGCTCTCGTAGTCGGTGTGGTTGTAGACCATGTCGAGGAGCAGGCGCATGCCGCGGGCGTGCAGCCCGTCGGCGAGGTCTTGGAGGTCGGCGGTGGTGCCGAAGCGGGGCTCGATCTTAAACAGATCGTGGACCCAGTAGCCGTGGTAGGCGCCCCACTGATCGACCTTCTTTTGGCGACTGGAAAAGAGGGGGCTGACCCAGACGGTGCGCACGCCCATCGACTGGAGGTGGTCGAGCTTGTCGATCAGGCCGTCGAGGTCGCCGCCGTGCCAGCCCTGGGGGTCGCTGCGGTCAACGTCGATGTTGTTGTTGGGGTCGCCATCGGCGAAGCGGTCGATCATCGCGAAGTAGATGAGGTCGGCGGGCGGCGGGGGAATCGGGCCCTCCACGGGGCCGCCGGGGATCGGTGGCTTGCAGCCGAGCCCGAGGAGGGCCAGGAGGAGCATCATGGCTGCGTGCCTGCGATCCAGTCGTCGAGGAGGCGCGACAGCTCGCGGCGCAGGAGCGGGGCGGCGGCGAGGAGGGCCTCGGCCTCGCGCTCGTGGTGGTGCTCCAAAAAGACGGGGAAGTCGGTCTGGCGGCTGATCGCGGCGCTGGGATTGTCGGCGGGGGCGACCGAGGTGCGCAGGTGGACGACCCAGCGGTAGCGGCCAGACAGCTCGCTGTAGCGTTCGACCTCGGTTTCGATTAGGACGATGAGCTTGGCGCCGTCCGCGTTCTCGGCGAGCCAGGACAGTCGGTGCGGGCTCAGTCGCTTGCCCTGCAAGCCGGGGCCAAAGCGCTCGGCTGACAGGGGGGTGGCGGGCAGGTTGTGCTCGGTGAGGGTGGCGAGGAGGGCCTGCTGGACGGACTCGGGCAGGGCGGTGGGGCTGCCGCCGGTGGGGCTGCTGTGCAGGGCGACCAAGGCGGTCGACTGGGCGGTGGCGGCGGCCATGGGGGGAGCGGCCTTGGGCCCACAGGCGAGGAGGAGGGTCAGGAGCAGGGCGCGCATCTAAAACCAAGCCTCCGTCTCAAGGGCGAGCACCTGATGCCAGTGCCGCTCGACATTGCCGAACTCGTTGTACTGATCGACCGATTCGACAAAGGTGTTGCCGAAGGCGTTGTTCTGGTTGGAGTATTGAAGGCCGTAGAGCAGGCGCAGGCTCGGGCGGGTGTAGATGCCGGGGCCGAGGGGATTGATCACAAAGCCGGTCTTGCCCTGCCAGGTGTGGCGGGTGTCGGTGTCGCCGCGCTCGAGGCCGCGGGTGTCGGGCTGGCCCTCGGTGTTGGCGAAGATCGAGTCGGCGTGCTCCCGGAAGGCGTTGCCGTTGGTGGAGACCTCCTTGGCGAGGCTGGTCTCTCCCAACCAGTGAAAGGTGGGGGTGAGGGCGGCCTGGAGGCGCAGCACGCCGCTTTGGTAGCGGCGGTCGTGATCGGAGGGGGTGAGGTTGTTGTCGCCGTCGGCGTGCAGGCCAAACAGTCCGCCCAGGGCGAGGTCGAGCCGGCCGGGGAGCAGGCTCATCTGCAGCTCGTCGCCGACGAGGAGCACGGTGCGCTCATCGGTGAGGGCGGGGACGTAGAGCGTCCAGTCGCTGCCGCCCCAGGTCTCCACGCTGATGGCCTGGGGGTGGCTGCGCTCGTAGGAGGCGAAGAGGTTGTTCCACTTGAGCGGGCCGAGGCCGCCAAAGCCCAGGTAGCCGATGGCCTTGTAAGAGGTGTTGGTGGTGGGCTCGGGGTCGGGGAACTCGAGGATCTGTCCAGGGTGGTCGGCGAAGAAGGACTGCAGCACCTCGCCGCGGATCCAGTCTTCGTAGTCGAGGCCGGGCGTGGTGTAGGGGGCGTTGGTGTTGCCCTCCACGGCGGGCTCGTAGCGGTACTCGCCGCCGGCGCCGAGCTCGACGTGGTCGCCGAGGCGCAGGCGGAGGGTGCCGCCGGGGGTGAGGATGCTGCTGTAGCGGTCTGGCCGAAGGCCGTAGCCGGAGTCGCCGAAGCCGAGGAGGAGGTCGACGTGCTCGGTCTCGTAGCGGCCCGACAGGCCGATGGTGTTGTAGAAGACCTGGGCTGGCTTCATGTCATACAGTCCGAGGTCGCCAAACCAGGTGTCGAGGGTGCCCACCCGCCAGGTGACATTGGGCAGCAGCACGTTGCCGGCCTCGGCGTAGACCTGCGAGAGGCGAAAGGCCGAGAGCGAGCCGCCCATGGGGTCGGCGTTCTGGACAGAGCCGCCCTCGACCTTCATGTGCAGGCTGGTCCAGGGTTCGGGGCGGTCGGCGACGCGGTCGAGGACGTCGAGCTTGAGCTCCAAGGCGGCGTAGGGGCCTTCGTTTAAGAGGCGGCCGTAGAGGTTCCAGTAGCCAAGCTTGCCGCCCGAGCCTTGGAAGTCGGGGCGGGTGCCGACCCGGAAGTAGCCGCCGACTGAGGCGTCGCCGGCCTGTGCGGCGGCGGGCAGGGCGAGCAGGAGGAGGGAGAGGAAGCGCCAGGGGGTCATGGGGGCCTCAGGGCTGCTCGGCGAAGATGGCGATGGAGTTGGCCGGGACTGTGTAGGTTCCGCCGTCGATCACCACGGGGGCGGTGAGCGTGATGTTGGCGCTGAGGTAGGGGTCGGCCTCGGGGTTCTCGCTGAAGTAGCCGCCTTCTTCGTTGGCGTTGGCGGGCAGGTCGTACCAGGTCTGGGTGTCGAGGATGCGGCCCCAGGTGCGGCCGGTGGGCAGCGTGAAGGTGACGTCGCCGCGCTCCATGTTGATGGCGATGAAGAGCTCGGCCTTGTCGGCGAAGTCGCCCTCGGCGTAGTAGTGGATGCCGACGTGACGGTGGGTGCTCCAGTCGTCGCCGGCCATCTCGCTGTTGTCGCTGTCCTTCCAGGAGAAGGGCATGCCGCCGCCGTAGGTGGCGGGGGCCAGGGCGTAGCTGTAGGTGCGGCGCAGGGCGGTCAACCCGCGCACGAAGTCGAACATGCGGTGCCGGCCCCAGGCGTAGGTGTTGCGCCACTCGCCCCAGCGGAACCAGTTCCACTCGTTGTCGGCGCCGTCGGAGTAGGCGTTGTTGTTGCCGAACTGGGTGCGCATCCACTCGTCGCCGCCGTAGATCATCGGCGTGCCGTGGGAGATGAACATGCCGGTGAACAGATTGCGCATCATCTGGCGCTTGATGCTCTCGTCGCCCCAGTTGCGGGAGCGGTTGTTGTTCTCGCCCGAGGTGGTGTCGCACCAGGCGCTGGTGGGGTCGTCGCAGCAGATGGGGTTGAGCAGGCCGCAGCCGTTCTGCTTCTGATCGTAGCTGAAGAGGTCGTACATCGTGAAGCCGTCGTGGACGGTTACGAAGTTGACGGCGTGGTAGGGGGCGCGCCCGTTCCAGCCGTAGGTGGCCTCCGAGCCGGTCATCACGGCGCCGCCATCGATGCCTTCGGTGCTGTTGAGGCGGAAGTCGTCATTGTTTACAAACGAGCGCCACCAGTCGCGGTAGTGGGCGTTCCACTCGCCCCAGGCGTAGCCCTCCTGGGTGCTGGAGGTGGGGAAGCCGCCGATGCCCGGGCCGGTGCCGGCGGCGGTCCAGGGCTCGGCGATGATGCGGATGTTGTGGGCCTGGAGGAGGGGATCGTCGATGATCTCCTGCACCACGGTCTGGGCGACGTCGATGGGCGAGTTGTAGTCGAGGTCGCGCTCGCCCAGGATGCTGGCCAGATCGAAGCGGAAGCCGTCGACGTGCATCTCCTCGACGTAGTAGTGCAGCGAGTCGAGGATCAGGCGCCGGGCGGGGGCGTGGTTGGGCCGGGTCTGGTTGCCGACGCCGGTGTTGTTCCAGTAGGTC
>JBEIQK010000365.1:0-6296 GCA_040376505.1 Alphaproteobacteria bacterium
AGCCTCGACATCAACCGCGGCGGCGGCGCCCTCACCGCGGCGCTGGTCGCCAGCCCCGGCGTCGGCGGCGAGGCGCTGACCGCCAGCGCCACCCTCAACGGCGCCCCCCTCGAGGTCACCCTCGTCGAGGGCCGCATCGACATCGCGCTCACCGGCCTGTCGCCCGGCCGCCACAGCCTGCGGGTGAACCTCGTCGACAGCGCCGGCCGCGCCGCCCCCGAAGTCTACATCCCCGCCTGGCTCGACGCCGAGCCCGAGACGGCCTGGCGAAGCCGGCCGATCTACTTCGCCTTTGTCGACCGCCTCGTCGACGGCGACCCCTCGAACAGCAGCCTGGAGGGCACCAGCTTCTCGATGGGGGACTACGCCGGCGGCGACTACGCCGGCCTGATCGAGCTGCTGCCCTACCTCGACGACCTGGGCGTGGGCACCCTGTGGCTGAGCAACGCCCAGGACAACGCCGAGGGCGCCTGGGAGGGCGACTGTGAACAGACCTACGCCGGCTACCACGCCTACTGGCCCGACGCGGCCCGCGATGTGGAGTCGCACTATGGCTCCGAGGCCGATCTCCACGCGCTCATCGACGAGGCCCACGCCCGCGGCATGCGGGTGATCATGGACTGGGTGGCGAACCATGTGCACGACGACCACCCCTACGCCGCCAACGCCGACTGGTTCAACCCCGAGGCGCTCTGCAAGGCCACCGTCGGCGGCACCGACAACTGGAACCTGATCCCCGAGGACTGCTGGTTCGCCCCCTACCTGCCCGACATCAATTACAGTGAGAAGGCGCCCCTGGTCACGATGGTCGACGACGCCCTGTACTGGGTGAAGGCCTATGAGCTCGACGGCCTGCGGGTGGACGCCGTCAAGCACATGAACCACGCCGTGCCCTGGAACCTCGAAGCCCGCCTGCGCGCCGAGGTGGAGCACCAGGCCGCCGGCGGCGACGAGGATGTCTGGACGGTGGGAGAGACCTTCGACGGCTACGAGCGCATCGCCGCCTACCTGCACAAAGACGATCAGCTCCAGCTCGACGGCCAGTTCGACTTTCCGATGTACTACGCCCAGCTTGGCGTCTTCGCCACGCGCACGAGCCCGATCTCCGACCTGGAGTCGGCCGCGGCCACCGCCGAGGCGGTCTACGGCGACGCCCTGATGAGCGTCTTCCTCGGCAACCACGACGTGGTGCGCTGGACCACCTACGCGTATGAGGGCTACCAGACCGCCTGCGAGGCCGACGGCCGCACCCCGCGCTACGCGGGTCTGCCCACCGAGCGCGCGCTGTACGAGCGGATGAACCTCGCCTGGACCTGGCTCTACACCCAGCCCGGCGTGCCCCTCATCTACTATGGCGATGAGCTGGGCATGCCCGGCTTCGCCGACCCCGACAACCGCAAGCCGCTGTGGGAGCTCACGGGCGACCTCTCCGGAGCCGCGCTCTCCGTTGATGCCGTCGCCGACCGCGTCTCCGACAACGCCGCCCTGGTGCTGCGCCATGTCGCCGCCCTCGGCGAGGCCCGCGCCGCCCATCCGGCCCTGTGGCGCGGCAGCCGCACCCAGTGGTGGCTCTCGCCCAGCGACTGGCCGGTGGTGCTGGCCACCGCCCAGATCGACGATGAGAGCGGCGACGCCGCGCTGATCATCCTCAACAACGGCGACAGCGACGCCACCTTGGACAATGGTCTGTCCTGGGCCGGCCTGCCCACCGGCGGGGGCTGGACCGACCTGCTCACCGGCGAGCGCTTCACCGCCAGCGGCGACCGCCTCAGCCTGACGGTGTATGCCCGTCAGTCGCGGGTGCTCGTCGCCGACTGAGGCCCGTCACCCCCAGGAGCCCCCATGCAGCTTGGCGCCTTCTCCATCAGCCTCACCGTCAAAGACCTCGCCATCAGCCGCGCCTTCTACGAGAAGCTCGGCTTTACCACCCTGGGCGGCGACGCCGGCCAGGGCTGGCTCATCCTCAAGAATGGCAGCACCGTGATCGGTCTGTTTCAGGGCATGTTCCCCAAAAACATGCTCACCTTCAATCCCGGATGGAGCCCCGAGGCCACCAACGTCGACCCCTTCACCGATGTGCGCGCCCTGGAGGCCGCCCTGCGCGAGGCGGGGGTGGAGGTTCAGTCCACCAACACCGCCAACAGCCCCGCCGGCCCCGCTCACTTCGTGCTGGTCGACCCCGACGGCAACCCCATCTTGATCGATCAGCACCGCTGATCAGGGGACCGGCCAGCGCGCGCCCATCCGCTCGACAAAGGCCCGCAGGGGCCCGCTGCGCCGGGCGTGGGCGGTGACGGGGTCGCTGTAGGGCGTGGCGTAGTAGCCAGCGAGGAAGCCCCAGACGATGGCGTCGGCCAGGGTGGGGCGGCCCAAGAAGTAGTCCTGGTCGCCGAGGAGGGCCTCCAGGGCGTCGAGGTTGGCGATGCCCACCGCGGCGACCTCGGCGGGGCTGCGCCGGCCAAGGCCCTGGCCGTGCAGGCTCTTCACCACGCCGCGCCGAATGAAGGGGGTGGCCAGAACGCGCGCCAGGCCGGGCAGGAAGGCGAAGTAGGCCGGCTTTGTGATCGCCCAGCCCCCATCGTCCAGCCAGCGGAAGTACACCACGGTCCAGTAGAGGCTGTCCTCACAGAGGCGCTGAAGGGCGATGAGGCGGGCCTGCTCGCTGCGGCTGAGGGGGCCCCCCAACTCCAGCCCGTGCTCGGCCGAGAGCGTGGCGATGATCACGCTGGAGTCGGCCAGCACCGCGCCGCCCGGACGGTCGATGTAGGGCACCTTGCCGGTGCGGCTGGCCGGCGGGCCGGTGGGCGCGCGGAGCTCATGGGGGAGGCCCACCATGCGCAGCCAGAAGACCAGCTTGTTGACAAAAGGGCTGGCGGAGGGCTGGCCCCAGATCGACGCGCCAAAGCCATAGACCACGACGGGCGCCGACATGCGCACCTCCACGAAGCGCCGACCCTGTAGCGTGCAGGCCATGAAATCGGCAAGGCCGCGCCAAGGGCGGCCCGGCGCGTGGCCACCCCCGGCGCTCCTGGCTACAGAAAGGCCCGGAGCCGCGCATGGACACCCGACCCCCTGGCACCCTTCGCCTCATCCTCACCCACGCCCTGCTGATGCTGGCCTCGGTGACGGTGCTCTACCCGGTGCTCTGGGTGGTGCAGATGGCGCTCTCGCCGAGCCAGGGCTTTCAGATGGAGCCCACGCTGATCCCCCGGGCGCTGACCCTGCAGAACTTCGTCGATGTGGTGGGCACCACCGACGCCACCGGCGGCTGGCTCTTTGGGCGGCAGCTCTTCAATTCCCTCGTCGCCGCCGGGGTCACCAGCGCCATCGGCATCACCCTGGCCACCACCGCCGGCTACGCGATGAGCCGCTTTGTCTTCCCCGGCCAGAAAGCCGGGATGCAGCTCTTCCTCATCACCCAGATGTTCCCCGGCGTGGTGATGGCCATCCCGCTCTACATCCTGATGGACGAATTGGGGCTGCTCAACTCCCTGCTGGGTCTGTCGCTGGTCTATGCCACCACCGCCATCCCTTTCTGCACCTGGAACCTCAAGGGCTACTTCGACACCATCCCCAAAGAGCTCGAAGAGGCCGCGCTGATGGACGGGGCCAGCCGCTGGACCACCTTCACCCGCATCGTGCTGCCCCTGGCCCGGCCGGCCCTGGCCGTCACGGGTCTGTTCAGCTTCATGACCGCCTGGAATGAATTCATCCTCGCCGCCACCTTCCTCTCCGACGAGCGGGCCTTCACCTTGCCGGTGGTGCTCCAGTCCTATGTCGGAGACTTTGGCACCGAGTGGGGCCGCTTCGCCGCCGGCGCCATCCTGGTGAGCGCCCCGGTGATGGCGCTCTTCTTCGCGCTGCAGAAGCAGCTCGTCGAGGGGCTCACCGCGGGCGGGGTCAAGGGCTAGGCCCGCCCGCCCTCCTGTCTCTTTTTCCCCTTCAATCGGAGAACCCGCCGCCGATGTACCACACCCAAGACGCCGTCGCCCGGAGCTTCCGGGCCGCGCTGCCCGCCGACACGCAGTTCGCCTCGCTGCGCCTCTTGGAGGAGCGGGCGCTGACCGTCTCGGTCCGCCAGGACCTGCTGCAGCCCCTCGCCGAGAGCACCGATGTGGGCGCCATGATCACCGTCATCCATGACGGTGGCCTGGGTTACGCCGCTACCAGCGACCTGTCGACCTCTGGCCTCGCCGCCGCCCTGCGCCGCGCCCGTCAGTGGGCCGAGCGCACCGCCCGGGTCGCGGTCTACGACTACAGCACCGTTCAGATGCCCCACCCGCGCGGCAGCTACACCACCCCGGTGCGCATCCCCGTCTCCTCGGTCTCGCTCGGCGACCAGATCGCCCGGCTGATGGGGGTCTCCCGCACCTTGCACCCCGACCCGCGGGTGGTGGACTGGGAGGCGAGCCTGCTGTCGATCGAGGCCGACTCGCTCTACCTCACCAGCGGCGGCGGCGAGGTCAGTCAGCAGATCCGCATGATCGCCCCCGACATCCAGGTGGTGGCGGCCCAGGATGGACAGACCCAGCGGCGCAGCCTGGGCGGCCTGCGCGGCCTCTCCCGGCAAGGCGGGATGGAGGTCTTGGACGAGGCCGGCTTTGATGGCCTCGGCCCCCAGATGGTCGAAGAGGCCCTCGCCCTGCTCGCCGCTCCCGACTGCCCCAGCGACCGTCGCGACCTGCTGCTGGCCCCCGATCAGATGATGCTGCAGATTCACGAGAGCATCGGTCACCCGCTTGAGCTCGACCGCATCCTCGGCGACGAGCGCAATTACGCCGGCACCAGCTTCGTCACCCTCGACATGTTCGGCCGCTTCGCCTACGGGAGCCCCCTGCTCAACGTCACCTTCGACCCCACCCGCAGCGAGGAGTTCGCCAGCTACGGCTTTGACGACGAGGGCACCCGCGCCGAGCGGGCCTTCATCATCAAAGACGGCATCCTGCTGCGCCCCCTGGGCGGACTGACCAGCCAGACCCGCGCCGGGCTGCCCGGCGTGGCCAACGCCCGCGCCTCGGGCTGGAACCGGCCGCCGATCGACCGCATGGCCAACCTCAACGTGGAGGCCGGCGATCAGTCGCTGGCCCAACTGATCGCCGGGGTCGAGCGCGGGGTCTACATGAAGACCAACGTGAGCTGGAGCATCGACGACTCGCGCAACAAGTTCCAGTTTGGCTGCGAGTGGGGCCAGCTCATCGAGAACGGCGAGCTGACGAGCCTCGTGAAGAACCCGAACTACCGCGGCATCTCGGCCACCTTCTGGACCGCGCTCAAGGGCGTGGGCGACCGGAGCACCTTGGAGGTGCTGGGCACCCCCTTCTGCGGCAAGGGCGAGCCCAACCAGCTCATCCGGGTGGGCCACGCTAGCCCCGCCTGTCTCTTTGGCAACGTCGACGTCTTCGGGGGGGCCTAGGCCCATGGTTGAGAATTTTCAGTCACTCGCAAACCACATCGAGGCCCGCCTGCCGGCCGGGCTCGCCTACACCGCCACCGTCTCGGGTGAGCAGTCGGACTTCGTGCGCTTCAACCGGGCCCGCGTGCGGCAGCCGGGTGAGGTGCGCCAGGCCGGCCTGAGCCTGCGGCTGATCGACGGGCGCCGCCAGACCGCCGGCGACATCACGCTCACCGGCCTGCCCGAGGCCGATCAGGCCCGGGTCGACGCCCTGATCGACCGCCTCGCCGCCCGCCTGCCCCTGCTGCCCGAAGACCCGCACCTGCTCATCAACACGAGCCCGGTAAACAGTCACCACGAAGGCGCAAACACCCTGCCCGACGCCACCACCGTGGTCGACGCGGTGATCGAGTCCGCCCAGTCCCAGGGCAAAGACCCTGATCTGGTGGGCATCTACAGCCAGGGCAACATCTACAAGGGCTACGCCAGCTCCACCGGCCAGCGCAACTGGTTCAGCACCTGGAGCTACAACCTCGACTGGTGTCTGGTCGCCGGCGGCGACAAGGCGGTCAAGTCCGGCCTCGCCGGCTTCGACTTCGATCGGGCCTCCCTTCAGTCGCGGATGGCCGAGGCTGGTCGCCAGCTCGCCATCTTCAGTCGCCCGGCCCGCACCATCGAGCCCGGTCGCTACCGGGTCTTCCTCTCGCCGGCGGCGGTGGGGGAGATCCTCGGCCTGCTCAACTGGGGCGCCTTCTCCGCCCGGTCGGTGGCCACCCGCACCAGCCCGCTGATGCGCCTCGTCGAGGGCAAGGAGCGCCTGCACGAGAGCGTGCACCTCTGCGAGAACACCGCGGGCGGCGTGGCGGCGGCCTTCCAAGAAGACGGCTTTGTGAAGCCCGATCGG
>JBEIQK010001057.1:0-1855 GCA_040376505.1 Alphaproteobacteria bacterium
GATCGAGCAGCACCTCTGCCTTCAGGCCCATCCTACACCTCCACGATCCCCGCGGAGCGCGCCCAGCAGGGTCGCCTTCACCGCGCCGATCCGACACAAACCAAACGTCACGCCGCACCCCCGAAGGCCCCGCGGACGATGCCCAGCAGGGCCGCCCGGTTGCGCGAAACGAAGCCGTCGAGGTAGGCCGCATCGACCCCTTCGGGGGGTCGGGCCCGCAGGGCCGCGATGGCCACCCCGAGCAGGCGTCCGGCACGGTCGCCGCCCGGCACCCCCCGCTGCGCCCGCGCCCGGTCGATGGCGTCCAGCACGCGAACAGAGGGGTGCCCCTCCCGCAGCCCCGGCGCCGGCCGGGCCTCGCGGGCGATGGCCTCCAGGGCGTCCAGATCGGCCGGCCGCCCCGCGGCGATGACGGCGTCGGGGAGCTGGGCGAGGTGGGCGGTGCGCTGGGCGTAGCGGTCGGCGCTGATCCGCCGACTGGAGAGCTGGGCCCAGCCCTCCAGCCAGCCGGCGAGGTCTGTGTAGCGCAGCCGGGTGCCCGGCGTGCTGACCTCGGGCTGGGCGGAGATGCCGTGCTTGTCGAGCAGACCGCCGAGGCGACCCACCTCGCCGCGCAGCTCCTTCACCGTGTCGCGGGCCCGGTCGAGGTCCCGGCTGATCTTGACCAGGCGCCGGGCCGCCGGATCCTCGCGCTCGGGCAGGCGCAGCACCTTCTGGACCAGGACGGCGATGGCCGGCAGCAGGTGGCCGGTCGCGGCGCCGAGGTCCTCCCGGCCGACGATGAAGCGCTCGTCGTGGCCGCTGGCGTGCAGGCGGCCGGAGTCGAGGTGGGTCAGCTCGTGGCAGGCGAGGCCGTGCAGGTAGGCCGCGATGGCGACCGGGCGCTCGCGGTGGGCCCGCACCACCTGGGCGAGCTTGTCGGGGTGAACGTAGAGGACGGCGTTCCCGCGCATCGTGCGCGCCGTCAGGGCCAGGACCGTGTCATCCAGCACAAAGCCCGGCTTGAAGGCCCGCCGGATGCGGGCCTCGGCGGCGATGAGCCGCAGGGCGCCGTCCCAGGCGACGAGGTAGGGAAGCCAGCGGCCGTAGCTCTTCTTGAAGCGGGCGGCGCGGGCCCGGTCGTAGGTCTTGCGGGAGATCCGCAGCCCGGCGTGGCGGCCGAAGGGGTTGGCGCCGAGCTTCCGGGCGCCGCTCACCTTGTGCAAGGCCGCCACCACCCGCGGGCTGGCCGCCACCTGCAGCAAGCCGGCGCCGCCGGGGGCCATGGCCCCGTCGTTGGCCCGCTCGATGGCCGCCTCCACCGTCTCCAGCTCGGCCGACGTGGCCGTGCCGGCGGCGAGGCGCTCCAGGGCCTTGTCCACGACGGGGTCGATGGCCGGCCCGGCGCCAGGCGCCCCTGACTCGGCGAGAAAGGAGCGGATCACCGCCGCCACCTCGCTTGGCGCGGCGATGTCGGCCTCCACGACGGGGCCGCCCTGGGCGACCCGGAAGCCCGGCGGCAGGACCGGGCCGCGCTGGGGCGGGCCCTTTTCGACCTCCACGCGGCTGCCGGCGGGGGCCAGGCTGGCGACAGGGGCCTCGGCGTCGGCCTTTCGCAGGCGCTCGGCGTAGAAGTCCATGATGCCGCCCGCCGCGTCGGCGAGCGCCCGCTGGAGGTCGGCGTCGGCGAAGGCCTCGGCCAGCAGGTCGCCCAGGGCGGCGGCCCCGGCGCGCTCCTCGGGGTCGTCCGAGTCCGGGTCGAAGACCTCGTCCTCCTGGCTCCGACCGACGCTCTCGTTCTCCCGTTCCACCTCGTCGACGAGGTCACGGAACGCCCAGCGCGCGTGGTCCTGGAGCGCGTCGCGGGCGGCGTTGA
>JBEIQK010000028.1:0-18601 GCA_040376505.1 Alphaproteobacteria bacterium
CTCGTGCGAGCAGCCCCCCGGCTACATCTCCGACGCCACCGACTGCGACGACACCAGCGCCGCCGCCAGCCCCGGGGCCACCGAGATCTGCAACGACGGCCTCGACAACAACTGCAACGGCGACGAGACCGAGTGCGCGCTGTCGGGCAGTTTCACCTACACCAACGCCAACGCCATCTTCACCGGCCCCACCACCGGCGAGCGCGTCGCAGGGCCGATCGTCGGCGGGGCCGACCTCACCGGCGACGGGATTGGCGACCTGCTGATCGGCTCGGCCCGCAGCGACACCTCGGGGGTGGACTCGGGCGTGGTCTATGTGCAGCCCGGGCCGCTGGTGGCCGGTCGGGCCAGCCTCTCGGCGGCGCCCTTCCGCCTGTACGGCTCGGCGGCCGGCCACAACGCCGGCGCCAGCCTTTGGATGGGCGACCTCAACGGGGATGGGCATGGCGACGCCGTCATCGGCGCGCCCAAGGGCAAGGGCGGCGGCACGGACTCGGGCGAGGCCTACCTCGTGCTGGGGCCGGTCACGGCCGACGTCAGCCTCTACGCCTCCAACCTGCGCCTGATCGGCGAGATCACCTACGATCTGGCCGGCACCTCGGTCTCCGGGGCGGGCGACCTCACCGGCGATGGCGTGGCCGACCTCGTGGTCAGCGCCATCGGCCAGGGCGACGGCAGCTTCCAGCAGCAGGGCGCGGCCTATGTGGTGAGCGGGGCCCTGGTGGACTCGGTCGACCTCTCCCTGGCCGAGGCCCGCATCCTCGGCGACGAGGACTACGATCGGCTGGGCACCCAGGTGATCGGCGACGCCGACACCGACGGCGACGGCGTCTCCGAGCTGTTTGCCAGCGGCTACACCTGGCCCAGCAACGACAACCAGGGTGCCGTGTGGATGTTTGAGGCCCCGATCAGTGGAGGCCTCGCCGCCGCCGACGCCGCCGCCCGCCTGGAGGGCGAGGAGCGCGACGATCAGTCCGGCACCGCCTTCGCCGTGGCCGACCTCAACGACGACGGCAAAGACGACATCGTGATCTCCGCCCCCTACGCCGGCGATGATCTCGACGAGCAGGGCATCGTCTACGTGATCGACGGGCCCGTGAGCGGCACCATCTCGTTGTCGACGGCCAGCAGCCGCCTGCTCGGCCCCAAGGCCCGCGACCGCATCGGCGGCGACGTGGACGCCGGCGGAGACGTCGACGGCAACGGCGTCTCCGACCTGCTCATCGGCGCCAGCGCCGCCGACACCGACACCACCGACAGCGGCGGCGCCTGGCTGCTCTACTCGCCCCTGCCGGCCGGCACGATGGCCCTCGACGCCAGCGGCATCGCCCTGGTTGGCGCCGCCCGCGACGAGTTGGGCGCTGGCGTGGGCTTTATCGGCGAGATGAACGGCGACATCACCGAGGACTTCGCCGTGGGTGCGGCCAGCAATGACCTCGCCGGCACCGACGCCGGCGGCGTCTTCGTGATCTTCGGCCAGGGCTTGTGATGAAGATCCTGATGGCCGCCCGGCGCTACCCGCCGGACGTCTGGTCGGGCACCGAGACCGTCGCTGCATCGCTCTACGAACGGGCCCGCCGCCGCCATGAGGTTCAGCTTGTGGTGGGCTTTGTGCGCGCCCGCAGCGAGGTCCCGAGCGAGGCCCAGGCGGTCGACCTGCGCGCCAAAAGCCAGCCGGCCCGCTGGGCGGCGATGGCGGTCGCGATCTTTCAGGCGGCGCGCCGCTTCAAGCCCGATGTGGTGCTCTCCAACAACATCGAGGTGCCGCCCACCGGCCGGCCCACCGCGATCATCGTCCACGACCTCAACTTCGGCGCCGTGCGGGCCCAGGACATCGAGGCCCAACTCCGCCGGCGCTTCACGGTCGCCCGCGCCGGAAAGGCCGACGCCGTCATCACCGTCAGCGCCGCCACCGGCCGCACGCTGGTCGACCTGGGGCTGCCGACCGAGCGCCTGCGGGTGATCCCCAATGGCGTCGACGCCGACCTCTTCGCGCCCAACGCCGCAACACACGCCACGGCCCACGCCGGCGACGACCGGCTGCACCTCGTCTACGCCTCGCGCTTCCTGCCCGGAAAGGGGCAGCACCTCGCCATCGACGCCGTCGCCCGCCTGCCCCGGGCCGACAAGGAGCGGGTGCGCCTCACCCTGGTCGGCGCCGTGGTCGACCGCGTCTACCTCGACCAGCTCCGGGTGCAGGCCTGGGGCCAGCCGGTGGACTTCGCCCCCGACGTGCCCGAGATGGCGCCCCACTACGCCGCCGCCGACGTCGCGCTCTTCCCCACGGTGATGGAAGAGGGCTTTGGCTACAGCGCAGTGGAGGCGATGGCCGCCGGCCTGCCGGTGGTCTGGAGCGATCAGCCGGCCATCCGCGAAGCCACCGGCGGCATCGGCCTCCCCGTGCCCCCCGGCGACGTGCTGGCCCTGCGCGCGGCCATCCAGCAGCTCCTCGCCGACCCGGCCGGCCGGGCCCGCCTCGGCGCCGAGGGGCGGCGCTATGTGCAGCAAAACCGCAGTTGGGACGCGGTCTGGGATCGCTACGAGCGCGCCCTGGCCGAGCTCATCGCCGGGCGGCGCTGAGGGATGGAGGCGCTCGACCTCTCGCTGCCCGAGGGGCGCTTCGCCCTGCGACCGGCCTGGAGCCGGGCCGAGGTCGGGGCGGCGACCCAATCCCTGCTCGACCGCTTCGCCGACCGCCTCCCCGCCGACCGCGGCGCGCGGGTGGTCATCAAGCCCAACCTCAACAACGATCTGCCAGCGCTCACCGGCAATTCCACCGACCTGCGCCTGATCGACGCCCTCCTCGCCGCCCTGCGCGACCGGGGCTACCACCACCTCACCGTGGCCGACGGCTCCAACGTCGGCGTGGCCCGGCGCGGCATCAACGTGGCCCGGCGCCTGCGCCTCGACCGCCTGCTCCTCCGCCATGGGGCGCGCTTCGTCGACCTCAACCAGGACCGCGGCGACATGGTGGTGCTGCGCAACGGGGCGAGGCCGCGGGTCGCCGCCACCATCACCGAGGCCGAGCTGCTGCTGAGCCTGCCGACGGTGAAGACCCACGCCGAGGCCGGCCTCTCCTGCGCGATGAAGAACTGGGTGGGCGTGACGATCGGCCAGGACAAGCGGCACATGCACCGCGATCTGGGCGGCAACATCTTTGCCCTCAGCGAGGTGCTGCGGCCGCACCTGATCCTGGTCGATGGCCTCGTGGGGATGGAGGGCAACGGCCCGGGAGACGGCGACCCGGTGAAGCTGGGCTTCGTGGCGGCCGGCGATGACCCCGTGCTGGTGGACTTTCTCATCGCCGGTCTCGTGGGCATCGACTGGCAGACCGTGCCGGCCCTCCGGGCGGCCGAGGCGGCTGGGCGTCGGAGCCCGGCCCTGGCCCTGCCCCGCCTCGCCACCCTGCGCCCGCCGCCGCCGCGCAGCGCCCTCGCCCGCCTCGCCGACGCCCGGCCGCTCCACGCCCTCAAGGTGGCCCTGCGGCCCCTCACCCAGCGCCCGGCGGTGGCGGCCCTGGCGAAGCGCGCCCAGGTGATCCAGGACGTCTACAGCCTCGAAGACGACGGCGTCACCGGCCTGCACCGCGAGGCCGCGCGCTGCGGAGACTGCGATCGCTGCGTGGCCTTCTGCCCCACCGGCCTGCCGCTGGCCGAGATCGGCGCCCGCCCCGAACCGGCGGCCTGCGTGGGCTGTCTGTACTGCTACTGGGCCTGCCCGAAGGGGGCGATCACCCTCGACGGGCCGCTTCACCACCTGCAAGGCCAGATCGCACGGTACAAGCTGGAGATTGAGCGCCTTTGATCCTCACCTTCCTCACGCTCGCCTTCGCCGCCGACCCCTGGCACCGCCCCGCCCACCTCCGCGCCGTCGCGGCGCCGCCCGCCGACTGGGCCGACCTGCTGGAGGCGCGCCAGCCGGTGCGCCTGTGGTGGGATGAAGGCCGCCACCCGGCCGAGATCGAGGCCCTGATCAAGGGGAGCTGGCGCACCGTCGCCGAAGAGGCCCGTCCGGGCTGGGTGAGCGAGCCCCTGCCCCACGGCACAACCTTTCGGGTGCGCCTCTCGGCCGGCCCCGAGGCCCGCTTCAGCGAGCCGGTGGCGGCGCCGGCCTGGGTGAGCCCGGCGGAGCTGGCCCAACTTTCGGCCCGGCCGGGGGACCTGCTCGCCGGGATGGTGGGCTCGGTCGACTTCGACGCCCAGACCGGCACCCTTTGGGCCACCACCCTGGGCGGCGGGGCGATCCAGATCGAGCGCGACGGCCTCACCCTGCGCCGCCTCACCCGCTGGGAGGGCCTGCCCGACGACCTCTGCCTCGCCGTCGACGCCGAGGGCGGCCGGGCGCTGATCGGCACCGCGCGTGGGGCCGCGCTCTTCGAGGAGGGCCGCGTGGTGCGCATCTTCGATGAGGGGCTCGCCGACCCCTATGTGCAGAGCGTGCTCCTGGACGGGCCGCGGCTCTGGCTCGGCACCTACCGCGGCCTCGATCGGGTCGACCTCGACGATCCGGTGGCGGTCTTGCGGCCCTGGTCGGTCTTCTCGCTCAGTCATGCCCAGGGGGGCGGGCTTTGGGTGGGCTACGAGGGCCTGCGGCCGCTGCCGGCCGACGCCCTCTGGAAGGAGAGCCCGGGAGAGCCTGCCGATGAAGCCCCGCTCCCCGGCCCGGCCCTCCTCGAAGAGGGTCATGTCTACGGGGTCCTCGCCGAGCCAGGCGCCACCTGGCTGGCCAGCACCGACGCCGGCCTGCTGCGCTCGGTGGGCGGCGAGCCGCCGCTGCCGGTGCAGGGCTACCCGAGCGACGAGACCTACGATGTCGAGCGCAGCGAGGCCGGCGTTTGGGTGGCGGCGGGGGGGCTCGGCGTGGTGGGGCCCGATGGGGCGCTGTGGGGCGCGGGCCAAGGCCTGCCGGGGAGCGCGGCCTGGAGCCTCGCCGCCACGCCGGCCGGGGATCTCTATGTGGGCACCAACGCCGGCCTCGCGCGGCTCTTTCCGGGGGCCCAGAGCGCCGATCTGCGCAAGCAGGCCCGCCGCGCGGTGGTGAGCTGGCCCGCCGCCCCCTGGCCAGCCGCCACCCCCCTGCACGATCTCCTGTTGGGGCGGGCGGGGGCCTTCCTGGCCGGGCCCGAGGGGGTGCGGATCATCGGGGCGCCCCACAAGTCGGCCGGCGATCTGGTGGTGGGGGCCGGGGCCCGGGTGGCGGCCCTGGCCGAGGCCGAAGATGGCGTCTGGGCCTTTGGCGAGCGCGCGGTGCGCCTTGATCGCAAGGGGCGCCTGCACCAGGTGGCCCTGCCGGGGCGGGCGGTCGACGGCGCGGCGGCGGCGGGCACCGTCTGGGTGGGCACCGAGGATGGGCTCTACCGCTACGAGGCCGGCGCCGACCGCTTTGTGCCCACCACCGACCTCATCGAGCTGAGCCGGCTGGCGCCCGGGCCGCTCGGCCTCTGGGTGATCGCGCGGCGGGCGATCTTCGAGGTGGTGGCGGGCGGGGCGCGGCCCTTCCTGCGCACCCGGCCCCCCTTGGACATCGCGCCGGTGAATGGAGCGGTGTGGGTGGGCACCGAAGATGGGCTGGAGCGGCTCATCGTGCGCGGCGAGCGCAGCGGCGAGGTGGAGGATGTGCTCGGCCGCGGCGACGCGGGTGTGGCGGTGCCGGCCGTGGCCAGCGATGGGGCCGATGGCTGCTGGTTCGCCGCCGCCGATGGCACCGTGGGGCGGGTGGCGGCCGATGGGGCGACCGGCGCGACGCGGCTCCCCGGGGCCGAGCCGCCGCGCCCGACGCGCATCGTGCCCTTCGGCGTCGATCAGGCCTGGGTGCTCACCGAGGCGGGCACCTGGCTGGTGCGGGTGCGCCTGGGCGATCAGCCGGCGTCGGCCAATGAAGGCGGCTTTGAAGCACAACCTTGAGGGAATACGCCCCCCGCGTGTAGGATGACCGGCGTCATCCCCACCCTCCGGAGCCCTCCATGTCCCCCCTCGGCGCCTACCCTGCGGCCCAGCCCCTCTTTCTCTTTGCGGTGCTGCTGGTCTTGAAGATGTTCGCGGTGGGCGTCATCACGGCCAACAGCCGCCGCCTCGCCAAGGTGGTGCTCAACCCGGAGGACGTAGGCGTGAACCCGGGCTCCCATGCCGAGCCCCAGGAGGCGCCGGCGACCCTGCGGGCCAAGCGGGCCCACCAGAACGATCTGGAGAACATCCCCGGCTTTCTGGTGCTGGCCACCCTCTTCACCCTGGGCGGGGGCTCGGCGACGGCGGGCTGGGCCTACTTCGGGCTCTACTTCCTGGCCCGCGTGGGCCACACGGTCTGCTACTTGAACGAGCTGCAGCCCTGGCGCACGGCCTCCTTTTTCGTGGGCCAGCTCTGCCTGTTGGGCGTGAGCGTACAGCTCTTGAAGATGGCCTTCGGGGGCTGAGGCCCGCGCGGCCAGGGTCCACCCTTCGGCCCTTTCAGCTTCGCAGCAAGGCGAGGAGGCCGCTGAGGGCGGGGTCATCGCCCAACTCCAGCGCAGCGCCGAGCGCCTCACTCCGGTCCTGGCCGGGCCAGCGTTGGGACAGCGTGGGCGCCAGCAGCGCCTGGAGCGCGGCTTTTCCATGGATGCCGCAGCCCCACTGTTCTGCTGGCGGGAGGGCGACCAGGGCCTGCTCGCGCTGCGTCCACTGCGCAACGAGCGCGATGATATCGGCGCGCTGCCCATCGCCGAAGAGGTCGGCGCGGAGGCGGGCCTCGTCGAGCGCCTGCACCGCGGGGGACGGTGCTCCATACGCCCCCAGGCGGCTCCACCAGGGCGCCAGGACGCTCCTCCACCGATGCAGCACCCACCAGCGGGCGCCGGCGGCGCGCCAGGCGGGAAGGGCGTCGTGGAGGACCTGAGCGAGGGGCTCACCCAATTCGCCCAAAGCCGCTCGCTCCAGCACGAGGTTCTCCAGGCACCAGCCGCTGGTCACGAAGAGGAAGGGCCGATCGTGCTGGTGCGCACTCACCTCGGCGTTGGTCCAGGTGTCGCGATCGACGAGGCCGAAGTGCCCGGCGAAGTGGCCCTGGGGGCCGGTCCAGTCGAGGACCCGGCCGCGGCCCTCTGCCACCACCACGGCGATCCGCGCCTGCCAGCGGCGGTGCATCACCCGGTTGAGCACCCCCTCCAGAAAGCTGCGGTCGTCGTCTCCTTCGACCACCACCACCTTCTTGCCGCGGGCGGCTTGGGCGAGGCCTTCGATGTGCCGGGCCCACAGGTGCTGCTGCTGGGCCGTCATCGCGCTCATGGGCCCCGCCCCGGCAGGTCCACCCAGGCCCGCTGGGCGCGGAAGTGATCCCAGACCTCGGGCGCGTGGGAGGCCACAATGAGCTGGCCGCCGAGGTGGTCGACCACCAGCTCCTCCAGGGCGGCGAGGCTGCCGCGCATCAGGCTCAGGTGCTGGTGCAGCTCGGGCTCGTCGAGGAGCACGACGGCGCCGGGGCTGGCGAAGCGGGCGATGGTGACGATGGAGATGAGCAGCGAGATCTCACCGGCGCTGAGCTGATCGGCAAAGAGCCGCTGGCCGTTCGACAGCTCGAAGAGCGGGCGCAGGGTGGCCTCATCGAAGGCATCGAGCAAGCGGATGCCCGGCAGCAAGTCGCGGAGGTCGTCACACAGCGCCACCCAGCGGTCGCGGCGCGCCAGGGCGAGGGTGCGCATCACACCTTCCAGCGCCTCACCGCGGTCAGACGGGCGGTAGCGAGGTGCGGCAATCCAGGCCGGGGTGGGCGAGGGGCGGCTCAACGCGCCGCTGCGCAGGGGCGGCAGAAAGCGCCCTTCGGCCTCCAGCAGCAGGACATTGGGCAGGGAATTGCCGCCCCCCTCGGCCTGCACGAAGGCCTGATCCCAGGCGGCGAGCAGGCCAGCCTCGTCGAGCGAGACCAC
This sequence comes from Alphaproteobacteria bacterium, assembly GCA_040376505.1. Classification (GTDB taxonomy): domain Bacteria; phylum Myxococcota_A; class UBA796; order UBA796; family UBA2385; genus JBEIQK01. The sequence continues at coordinate 7,895 of JBEIQK010000028.1, forward strand.
CGACGGCGCCGTGCGACCCGGCCCCTCGTGACGCTGGCGCTCCGCGGCCAGGGCCAGGGGGGAGCCCTGCCAGATCCACAGGTGGGAGTCGGGGCCAGCGAGCCCTCCCACCAGCATCCCGAGCGTGCTCCCCTTCGGGACACGGTCGCGGGGGGAGGGCTCGGTGGGCCGTCGAACCGTACAGCTCCGCCGAAACCAGCCCCAAAGCTGGTGGACAGCGCGTAGCCAGGTGCTCTTTCCTGCACCATTCGGGCCACGCAGACAGAGAGAAGATCGGCTGTTGCCCCCCAACGTAAGGTCAGCCCGATGATCGATCAGCGGCCCGAGCCCGGAGAAGCAGACATGCTCGATCTTCATGCAGCAAGGCCTCCAACAACCCGCGCCCGGACGGTCATCCCGCCACACGCCGGCGGGCGATCGGGCGGCCCAGACGCACCGGCTGGCCCGGCTTGATCGTCCACTCGATCCGGCCCGGCTCCAGGCAGAGGATGACGGTGCTGCCCATCTCGAAGCGGCCGATCTCGCCGGCCCGCTCCACCGTGGCCTGCGGCTTGAGGGCGACCTCGGCGCCACCGGTGTTGGTGATGATCGGGTCGAGCAGGGTGCTCATCCGCCCGACGCCGAAGGCGCCCACCATCACTTCGGCGATGGTGCCGAAGCGCTCGGTCTCGAGCTCAAAGACGAGGCGCTCGTTGCGGGCGAAGAGGTTGTCGATCTTGCGGGTGGCCGCCGGAAAGACCGGCCACAACATGCCCGGCAGGTAGCGGATCGTGGTGATGCGCCCCGCTTCGGGGCTGTGCACCCGGTGGTAGTCCTTGGGCGACAGGTAGAGGACCGCGAAGCTGCCGCCCTCGTAGCGGGCCGCGAGGTCGGGGTGCAGGTCGGGCAGGCGCGGATCGCCGCCGCCCAACAGGGCCGGCACGCTGCTGGGCTTGCCGTCGTACTGCAAGAAGTTGCCCTTGTGGATGGCGCCAAAGGTGTGCACCACCGCGTCGACCGGGCTCACCAGGATGTCGGGATCGGCCTCCACCGGCCGCACGCCGGCCTTGAGCGGCCGCACGAAGAACTGGGCCAGCGAGGGGTAGTCCTCGATGCCGCCTTCGCACTCGTCCAGGTTCACGCCGTACTTGCGGACAAACCAGCCCACCAGCGCCTTGTGGAGGAAGGAGGGCAGCCGCAGGCGGGTGCCGTGGCCCATCAGCCGGGCGACGAGGTTTTTGGGCACCACGGAGAGTGCTGTGACGATCAGGGCGTCTTTCATGGGGGTCCGGGGCGCGGAGTGCGCGGGCGGGCGGGTTAACGGGCCTGCCCCATCCGGCGGCTCCTAACCATGTTCCCCACCCTGTTCAGCGCCAACGGCATCGAGCTCCACACCTGGGGCTTGATGGTGGTCACCGCCTTCCTCGCGGCCAGCCTCGTCGCCAGCGTGCGCGCGCCGCGCGTGGGCATCGAGGCCGACAAGCTGGTGCCCATGTACCTGCTCGTCACCTTCGCGGGCCTCGTGGGCGCCCGCCTGCTGCACTTCGCCATGGCCGACGACCCGCCCCGGGGCGGCATCGCCTCGGCCTTCTTCGACATGGGCCAGGGCGGCTACGTCTTCTATGGCGGGGCCATCGGCGGCATCCTCTCGGGTGCGCTCTACGCCGCCGCCCGCGGCATTCCGGTGCTCAAGCTGGCCGATGTCACCGCGCCGACCATCCTGCTGGGCCAGGCCATCGGGCGGCTCGGCTGCTTCCTGGCCGGCTGCTGCCACGGTGCCGCCTGCCCCCTGCCCGAGAGCGGCGTGCTCCTCGGTCTGCCGCATGGCCGCATCATCACCGTCGATGGCCCCCCCTTCGTGGCCCTCGTCTTCTCGTCGGGGCCGGGCGAGGGCGTGGCCAGCCTGATGGACACGCCGCTCTACCCCACCCAACTCTGGGAGGCGGCCGGCACCGCCACGCTCTTCGTGCTGCTGAGCTGGATGTGGAAGCACGCCCGCCGCTTCGACGGGCAGATCCTCGCCGCCATGCTGGTGCTCTACGCCGGCCTGCGCACCACCATCGAGAGCTTTCGCGGCGACGACATCCGCGGCTTTCACCAGCTCGCCGGGCTCACCCTCTCCACCTCGCAGGCCGTCGCCCTCTTCATGGCGGGGGCCGGCCTGCTGGTGGCGCTCGTGGGCCTCAAGCGCGGGCGGAGCCCCGAGCAGGTCATCCGCCCCGACGAGGCAGACGACCTGTAGGGGCGCCGCTCAGCCGCTCAGTAGCACCAGGTGACGGAGTAGGCGCCGGAGCTGCTGTAGGCGTAGATGCGCGCCCGGTAGGTGCCCGAGGTGCCCGTGTAGCTCAGGCTCTCCGACGTGGCGGAGGTCGCTGCCGAGGCCACCGAAGACCAGCTTCTGCCCGACTTCTTCTCGAGGTAGAGGTCGAAGTCGGCGCTCGTGGGCCCGGTGAGCGAGACGGTCTGGGCCACCGCACCCACCGACGATCCCGAGCTGCTGGGCGCGTAGGCGCTGCGGCCGGAGCGGCTGATCGAGCCGGTGTAGGTGCGGCTGGTGCAGGAGCTCGTACCGCCGCCCCCACCGGTGCTGTAGGCCGAGCCCACGCCCATCGCGGCCCAGGCGTTGTAGACCGCCTGGGTCTCCGCCGCCGTCGCCCCATACAGCGCAGTGGAGGCGCTGATCATCGCGGTGCGCGCCGCCGAGAAGTTGCTCGACGACGTCATGTAGTTGGCCAGCGCGCTGTACCAGATCTGGGCCGCGGCGTCGGCGCCGATGCCGGTGACCGCCACGGTGCTCTTGCCGCGCGGGTGGGTGCCGCCCTTGGCCATCAGGTAGAAGGCGAGGTTGGGGACGCCCGAGCCGTAGTGCACATCGACCGAGCCGATGCCGCTGGTCCAGTAGTCGCGGCTGATGCCATCCTTGGCCGGATCGTTCATGTAGCGCAGGGCGTCGCCGCTCGTACCCGGGGTCCAGGTGTCTTCGCCCATCAGCCAGGTGTTGCTGCTCTCGCCCAGCACCGCGCGTTCGACCATCGCGCCAAAGACGTCGGAGGTGGCCTCGTTCAGGTGCCCCGGCTCGCCGGAGTAGGTGAGGTTGGCCTCGTTCTCGGTGACACCATGGGTGAACTCGTGGCCGCCGACGTCGAGCACGGTGAGCGAACCCGAGTTGACGCCGTCGCCGTCGCCATAGGTCATGCCCGTGCCATCCCAGTAGGCGTTCACATAGTTGGTGGAGTAGCTGGTGTAGGACGACATGTAAGAGGCGCCGTGGGTGACGGTGCCGGACGGGCCGCCCGCGCCGTCGATGCCGTTGCGACCGTGGGCCGCCAGGAAGTAGTCCACCACCTTGCCCGACACATAGTGGGCCTCAAAGGCGTTGCGGTAGACCGCCGAGGTGGTGTCAAAGACCGTGCTGGCGCTGCTCACATAGTAGAGCGAGGCGGTGGTGTTGCCGTAGGAGAAGGTGCCCACCTTCTTGGTCTGGTCTTCGGTGAAGTAGCTGGTGCCGTCGGTGTAGCACTCCACCGAGACGGTGCCGTAGAAGTTGGTGGCGCCGGTGCAGGTGGCGGTCTGCAGGTTCTCGTAGCTCCAGAGCAGCTCGCCGGTGTGGGCATCCAAGAAACCGACCGGCATGGTGGGGTGCTCGGCCCCGTCGACCCGGCGAAGCTGGACCCGCCAGGCGAGGTGGTCCACCCCATCTTCGGTGCGGAAGACCCACAGATCGGTGGTGGGGTCATCGGTCAGGCGATCCCAGCCGCCGATCAGATCGCCCACCGCCAGATCGGCCGCCTCGTCGGCGCTGACCACCGGGGTGGTGTCGACCGCCACCCGCTCGATCAAGCTGTCGGTGACGGCGAAGACCTCGCCATCCTCAAACAGATGGACGATCGCCTCGCCATGCCACACCGGCACGCTGCCCACCATCTGCTGCACGCGGGTGTGGGCGATGCCCTCTTCGTCGATCCGGGAGCGCAGCACGCGCAGACCGTCGACCGCCTTGAGGCTGGCCGCCTGACCGGGGGCGAAGAGCAGCTCTACCGAGGCATCCTCCACCGCGGGGAGATCGGCCTCGGTGGAGAAGAGCACAGTGTCTTCGGCCGGCTCACCGACGGCGCAGGCCGAGAGCGAGAGGGCGAAGAGCGCAATGAAGCTGCTGTTGAGACGAAGCTGCATGAAAGTTCCTCCAGGGACGGGCGAGCGCCGCACCCTCCTTACCCAGGTGAGCCCTCCCCCAGGAGTCAATTTTCGTCCACGATCCGCTCAAGATCGTACTCTTCGACGCAACTACGGTGCACAACCGCCCACAGTGACGCACCCAAGCCCACATCGCCGCAGCCATCCCCCCCTCAGGCGCGCGAGGCCCGCTGGGCATCCGCGAAGGGGCAGGGGGGCACCGGGCCCTCCCAGGGCGGCAGCGCCCCCTCCGCCTGCCAGGGCGGCGGCTGGTAGACAAACATCGGCTTGACCAGCACATTGCGCAGATCACTGCGCGAAAAGAGCGGCGAGGCCGACCCGGAGATCGGCGGCACCAGCCAGGACCAGTCACCATAGACAGGCCGACCGGCCGCGCGCTCGGTGCGCTCAAAGCGCAGAAACTGCTCGCCCACGCTGTGGTGATCGGAGATGCGCACCCCCGCGGCGGAGAAGGAGTAGAGCACCGCGGTGTTCAGCTCGATCAGCGCGCGATCCCGCCAGAGCGACGAGGGGGCGCGGGTATCGAGCCCCATTCGCTCGGCGATGAGTGGACAGAGGTTGTAGCGCCCCGCATCGCCCAGGTTTCGCGCGCCGATCTCGGTGCCAACGTAGTAGCCATTGAAGGGCGCGCAGCGGTAGACGACCCCCCCCAGGTCCAGCGCCATGTCGCTCACCGCCGGCAAGGCGTACCAGCGCAGCCCAAGGCCTTCAAACCAGGGGAATTGCGGATGGCGCAGCGGCACCTCCAAGGCCAGCCCCGGCGGAATCGGAAAGACCTGCGGCGCCGCGTCGCCGATCTGCACCACCAGCGGCAGCAGATCAAAGGCGGTGCCCGCGCCGCGCCAGCCCAGGCCCCGGATGCGCTCGGTGAGGTCGACGCTGATCGGATCGCCCAGCACGCTGCCATCGGCCCGCCGGTAGCCGGCGTAGCGCAGCAGTTGGGCGTTCCAGAGGCGGATCGTCGGCGGACCCGGCCGGAAGAGGCTCACCGTCGAGCGCAGCGCCCCGCCCTGGGTCGCCGCCTCGATGTGGTCGAAGAGGGCCGCCGCCACATCCGCAGCGGTGGAGAGGTGGCGCTGGTCGCGCAGATCGAGCTTGCGCCAGGAGGCCCGCCCCACGCAGCGCGTCGCGTTGCGCCAGGCGAGCCGGGCCCCGAATTCCAGCTCCTCGGCCCGCTGCACATAGGTGCCCCGCGCCGCGATCTCGGCTGCCACCGCCCGCCGTCGCGCCGAGAGGTCCACCTCGGACTCGGCGGCCATCTGGTCGAGGACGGCCATCGCCTCGTCCTTGACCGGCCCCGGATCGAGGTGAAAGGAGCGCGTCACGATGGGCCCCGCCGAACCAGCGGCCTCGGCCGCCGCCCGCCGCTCCACCCGCACCGCCGACGCCGGCCAGCCCGCCGCCGCCAGCCCCGATGAAAGCTCCTCGACAAAGCCGACCGGGCCGCTCACCAAGGCCAGGGCCCCCTCCCCGAAGGGCGCCAGGGCGCCCACTGCCGCGGCCTGCACCCGCGCCCCGCCCGCGTCGGTGCGGTGCAGGCTCACCGAGACGCCCGGCGCCACCTGTCCGATCGCCGCCAGCTCGCGGGCGACGCTCACCGGCGGCTCGCCGCGGAGCCACAGGTGCAGGTGGAGCCGCCGCCCGCGGCCATCGGTGGCGAGGCCCCGCGCCAATCCGAGCCCCAAGCCCAGCGCGCTCCCGGCCACAAAGGCATAGATCAGGCCTCGATCGCAGGGCTGAACGGCGAGGTCTCCTTCGGGGGCCGAGCAGCCCAGCACCGCGCCCACCGCCGCCTCTCCTCAGAGCCAGGCGCCCAGCCGCCCGCCGGCCGCCCCCCGCACCAGCAGCTCCAGCGGCCCCGGCCGCTCGCCCGGCGCGCAGAGGGGGAAGGCGCCGGTCTCCCAGCGCCCGTCGAGCAGGGCGCCGAGTCGAACCTGCTGCCCCGGCCAGGCGACCACCGGTGCGGTGTGCTCCAGTCGAAGCCGCACCCACCCGCCACCCAGCCCCTGGGTGCCGACGATCCGCGCCGGAGAGAGGACCTCCGCCGACGCGCCCTGCTTCGCTGTACTCATCGGTCATCGCCTCCGCGCGCCTCCACCGGGAGACGGATCCCAAGAGCGCCGGCCCTATCGCGGAGGCGCGCCGCTCCACCCCCTTTCGCAGATTTTTCTGCCCGGCGACTGACCGTCTTCTTGCCGTGCGCCCATTCTCCAAACGCAAGGCGCAATAAAACGACTGACATTCACACATCCGCCCACGCTCCCCCCTCCAGAACCACACATCCACAGACCGGGGCCCCCGCCGCCCTTTTGCCCCGCCCCGGCCCAGGGCCCCCACCCAGCGCGGTAAGGGGGCGAATGCTCCTCACCCTTCGATCCGCTGATCCCACCCTCGCCGCCCGCCTGCTCCCCGGCAACGCGCCCAGCGCCGGGTCTCTCGAGGGCGGCGTGGTCCAGCGCTTCGCCCAAGGGCCCGTCGCCGGCCTGCGCTGGACCCCCGACCCAGGCGCCAGCCCCAGCGCCCCCGGCCGCCTCGCCGCCGCCCTGGCCGCCGCCACCGAGCCCCTGCCCGCCTCGCCGCCCAGCACCTTTTCGCTGCGCCTCGCCCCCTTGCTGGTCGATCCAGGGCCGATCTTCAGCGGCCTCGGCTACGCGATCGACGTGGAGACCCACGGCGCCGCCTTCGCCGTGGAGCTCTCGGGCGAGGCCAGCCCCGCCGCCCTGATCGAGCAGCTCCGCCTGCTCCTGCCCCTCCTCGACGCGGCCCCGATCCCCGAGGCCGAGGCCGCCGCCCTCGAAGAGGCCCTGCGCAAGGCCGGCCCCTGGATGAACCCCCACCGCGCCGCCCTCGCCGAGCGCCTCCGCCCACGGGCCCGCCGGCCGCGCGAGGCACCCGTTGAGGCGGTGGACCACCGCGCCGCCGAGCTGCGCGTCGCCGCCGTCGTCACCGCCCTGCGCGGCCTGCGGGCCCGCCGCGTCGCCGAGCTGCCCTGCGGCGAGGGCCGCCTGTGCAAGGCCCTCCTCGCCGATCCCACGCTGGTGGAGCTGATCGCCCTCGACCCCAACCCGCGCGCCTTAGAGCTCGCCGCCCGCCGCCTGCCGGCCGATGAGCGCCTGCGCCTGCTCTCCGGCCTCGCCTGGGCCGAAGACCCGCGTCTGGGCGGGGTCGACGCCGTGGTGGTCACCGACATCCTGGGCGCGCTGTCGGCCGGCCACCGGGCGCTCCTGGGCCGGGCCCTCCTCGAGAAGCTGCGCCCACCCGCGCTCCTCTTCACGATCCCGCCGGCGGCCGACCCGGCCTCGGCCCTGACCTGGGCCCAGGGGCAGCCCGGCTACACCTTCCGCGCCGAGCCCATCGGCGAGAACGGGCGCGCCGGCAGCCTGTTGGTGGGGCGCCGATGCTCCTGACCCTCCCCGAGCTCTGCCTGGTGCTGCTGGTGGGCCCCTCGGGCTCCGGCAAGTCCACCCTCGCCCGCCGCCTCTTCCGCCCCACCGAGGTCATCTCCTCCGACCACTGCCGGGCCCTCATCTGCGACGACGAGGCCGATCAGCGCGTCACCCCCGAGGCCTTCGAGCTGCTGCACCACATGGTCGACCTGCGCCTGCGGGCCGGCCGCCTCACCGTGGTCGACGCCACCAACGTCTCGGCCGAGGCCCGCCGCAGCCTGCTCGAGCTGGCCCGGCGCCGCTACGTCGCCGCCGCCGCCCTGGTGCTCGACCTGCCCGCCGCCCTCTGCGAGGCCCGCGACGCCGCCCGGCCCCACCGCACCGTCGGGCCGGCCGTGATCGCCCAGCAATTCGCCCAACTCCGCCAGAGCCTGCGCGAGCTCGACAGCGAGGGCATTCGCCCCGTCGCCGTGCTGCGTACCGCCGAAGAGCTCGACGCCCTGCACATCGTGCGCGAGCCCCTGCCGGTGAACCGCCGCGACCTGCACGGGCCCTTCGACCTCATCGGCGACATCCACGGCTGCCACGAGGAGCTGGAGTCCCTGCTGCAGCGCCTGGGCTACCCCGCCCGCGGGCCCCACCCCGACGGTCGTCGCCTCGTCTTTCTGGGCGATCTGGTCGACCGCGGCCCCGGCGTGAACCATGTGCTGCGTCGGGTGATGGGCCTCGTCCGCGAGGCCGGCGCCCTGTGTGTCTGCGGCAACCACGAGGCCAAGCTGGCCAAGGCCCTGGCCGGAAAGACGGTCACCCACACCCACGGCCTCGCCGAGTCGATCGCCCAACTCAACCGCGAGCCGGCCGCCTTTCGCGAGGAGGTCGCCACCTTCATCGAGGCCCTGCCCAGCCACCTCTTCCTCGACGAGGGCGGGCTGGTCGCCGTCCACGCCGGCCTCAAGCGCGGCATGCAGGGCCGCTCGACCAGCCGGGTGCGCGACTTCGCCCTCTATGGCGACACCCGCGGCGAGACCGACGAGTACGGACTGCCCATCCGCCACAATTGGGCCGCCGAGTACACCGGCGAGGCCCTGGTGGTCTACGGTCACACCCCCGTGCCCGAGCCCTCGATGGTGAACAACGCCATCTGCATCGACACTGGCTGCGTCTTTGGCGGGGCGCTCACGGCCCTGCGCTACCCCGAGCGGGTCCTCGTCCGGCAGCCGGCGCTGCGCCAGCACTACCCGCCCAGCCGCCCCATGAAGCCCCTGGTGGATGAGCGCGAACCCGCCGACCGCATCGAGCTGCAGCCCCTCCTCGGCCGGCGCCACCTCCTCACCGCCGCCGGGCCGATCCTCGCCATCTCCGCCGAGGTCGCCGCCGCCGCCCTGCACACCCTGGCCCGCAGCCCCCTCGATCCGCGAGGCCTCATCGCGCTGCCCGCCCGGCCCCGCCCCCTCGCCGACCTCGCCGAGGCCCTCGCCAGCCCGGCCTGGGCGCTGCTCTGCCCGGCCCCCCGCGCCGCCCTGGCCCTGCTCTGCGACAGCGAGGCCACCGCGCGCCGCCGCTTTGGCCTCGTCGAGGGCCGCGGCCTCCTCACCGACGCCCTGGGCCAGCCCCTGCCCGGCCTCGCCCTCCTCCTCCAGGCCGTCGACGAGGCCGGCCTTTGGGCCCGCCACCCGGGGGGCTGGCTCTGCCTGGAGCTGGCCGTTCGCCTCGATCCCGTCGACGCAGCCGCGATCTCCGCCTTGGAAGACGCCGCCGCCCTGCTCGACCAGGAGGTGGCGCGCTGGTTGGGGGAGCCCCCCGCCCGCACGGCGCCCCCCGCGCCGGTCACCGGCCTCTGGCCCCTGCGCCTGCTCGCCACCGAGGCCGGCCTCGCGCTGGACGCCGATCCGCGGCCCCTGATCGCGGCCCTCGCGGGCCTCGGCGCGCCTCGGGTCTATGACCTCGCCGAAGAGAACGATCGCAGCGCCCTGACCGCTGACTTCTCTGCCCTCGGTGAGACCCTGCGCCTCTTCCCGAAGGCCGGCGGGCCCGCCGGGCGCCTGTTGGGGCCCCAGGCCCAACGCCGGGTCTTCGGGCCCACCGGCGCCCCGCCCCTGCGCGACCCCGCCGAGGCCGAAGCCCTGGCCGCGCACAGCGACCGCCTGCTGCGCGAAGGCCTGCGCCGCGCCACCGCCGGAGAGCCCGTGGCCCGCTGGCTGCCCTACAGCTTGGGCCTGCTGGGGGCGGCCACCAGCCCCGTGGAGCCGGCGCTGGGGCCTTTGTGATCAGCGCTTCTTGCTGGCCTTGCTCTTGGCGTTGGCCGGGCTGCGAAAGCCCGGGCGCACCGCGCGGTCGCTCTCTTTCTGCAGCAGGTTGAGCACGGTGGGCGGGGCCAGGGAGGCCGCCGGGGCCGCGCTCTTCGCGGGGGTCTCGGCGCTCTCGGGGGTGGGGTTCTCATCAGACATCGGGGTCGCTCCTTTGCGAGGGCGCCCCCTCTAACCGCCAGGGGCGCGCCGGCCGCCCGGCCTCGATACAGGCGCGGATGCCCGCCCTCCTGCTCCTCTTCTCTCTGTTTGCCTGCGCCCCCAAGGTTCACCAGACCGGCGCCGCGAGCTGGTATGGCCGCGAGCTGGCCGGCCGCCCCACCGCCAGCGGAGAGCCCTTTCGCCCCTGGCGGCGCACCGCGGCGCATCCGAAGCTGCCCTTTGGCACGGTGGTGAAGGTCACCCGTGTCGACACGGGCCAGAGCGTGCGGGTGGTGATCAACGATCGCGGGCCCTACGCCAAGGGGCGGATCATCGATCTCAGTCGCCGGTCGGCGCGGCGGATCGATTTGATTGACGCGGGCGTGACCACCGTGGAGCTGCGGGTGGTGGGCTGCAAGGAGCGCTATGGGAAGTGCGATTGAGGTTGGGGTTGTCGTCGTTTCAGAGGTCTGTGGATGGGCGCTCTCGCTTCGACCTGGGCCGGCTTGAGGGGTGCTTTGTCCACCGTCGAAGATGCCGTCGGCAGAGACAGCGCCCCCTCGCCCGCTGCGCGCGACCTCAGAAGAGCCTGGCCTGCGCGCTCACCCACTGCAGATCGCGCTCCAGTCCGTGGTGGTAATACACAAAAATGAAGAACAGCAGATCCAGACCGTCCGGCCGGTCTGTGCGTCGGGACAGGC
>JBEIQK010000874.1:0-2617 GCA_040376505.1 Alphaproteobacteria bacterium
GAGGCCCGCCGCGCCTTCCCCGGCGTCATCGAGCTGGTGATCACCGAGCACGAGCCCGTGATGCTACTCGCCCTCGACGGCTTCTGGTACGTCGACGCCGACGGCCAGCCCTTCAAGCGGGCGATGTCCGACGACCTCAACTACCCCGTGCTCACCGGCGTCGACCCCGAGTTGGCCGCGTCCCGGCCTGAGCTCGCCGCCGCCATTGTTCACGGAGCCCTGCGCGTGCTTCACGCGACCGCCGAGCAGCCCGAGCTCGGCGCCGCCAACACCAGCGAGATCCACTTCGAGGCGCGCACCGGCTACACGCTGGTGCTCCTCAATGGGACCGAGCTGGTGCTGGGGATGGGCAACCCGGGAGCCCCCTTGGAACGGCTCGGTCGGCTCACCGCCGCCGGGCTCAACCTCACGATGCCGCAACGCATCGACCTTGACGCCGAGGCAGTGGCCATCGCCACGCCCCTGCACGACGTCAAGCTTCCGCCGCCTTCCACCATGGTCGGCCCTGAGCCTGCCATGGGCCTTCTTACGGCCCCGGCCCCCGAGCCGGGGGTCGAACCCGTCCCAACCGTTCAGTAGCAGCAGACGCGCATCGAGGAGCAGCAGATGAGCAAGATGCATCTCGACTTTATCCATGAAGAGGTGCACCGGGCCCAGATTCGGGTCATCGGTGTGGGTGGAGGCGGCGGCAACGCCGTCAACAACATGATCCAGGCTGGCATGTCCGGCGTGGAGTTCATCACCGTCAACACCGACGCCCAGGACCTCGAGCGCTCGCTCGCACCCCGGCGCTTTCAATTGGGTGGCCAGCTCACCAAGGGGCTCGGCGCCGGCGCCGATCCCGAGGTGGGCCGCGAGGCCGCCCTCGAAGACCGCGACCGGCTCGCCGAGCTCGTCGCCGGCGCCGACATGGTCTTCATCACCGCCGGCATGGGCGGCGGCACCGGCACCGGCGCCGCGCCGGTCATCGCCCAGGTCGCCAAGGAGCTCGGCGCGCTCACCGTCGCCGTGGTCACCCGCCCCTTCACCTTCGAGGGCCGCAAGCGCCGCAAGCAGGCCGACGAGGGCGTGGAGAACCTCCGCCAGGTGGTCGACACCCTGATCACCATCCCCAACCAGCGCCTGATCAGCATGGCCACCGAGCGCACCACGATGAAGGAGGCCTTCAACCTGGCCGACGCCGTGCTGTACCAGGCCTGCAAGGGTGTGTCCGACCTCATCAACTTCAACGGCATCGTCAACGTCGACTTCGCCGACGTCCGCACCATCATGCAGAACAAGGGCCTCGCCCTGATGGGCGTAGGCACTGGCCAGGGCAAGCACAAGACCGTCGAGGCCGCCCAGAAGGCGATCAGCAGCCCGCTGCTCGACGACGTCAGCATCGCCGGCGCCACCAGCGTGCTCATCAACATCACGGGCAACTCCGAGCTCACGATGTTCGAGGTTCACGAGGCCAGCACGATGATCCAGGAAGAGGCCCACGAAGACGCCAACGTCATCTGGGGCTGGGTCATCGACGAGAACATGAAGGACGAGGCCCGCGTGACGGTGATCGCCACCGGCTTTGAGGAGAGCTGGCTGCAGCAGAAGCCCGACGTCGAGGTGCGCGCCCAGAAGGCGATCCGCGCCGTCGGCGAGCGCCCGGGCCGCGGCGGCAGCTTCCGCCCCTCCGACAGCCGCTCCGGCGGCTCGATGGTCTCCGGCCTCAACCCCGACGACTACGACATCCCCACCTTCTTCAAGAAGATGGACTGACACCTACGCTCTGCTGCTGCCCGATCGCGCCGGCACCCTGTCCGCCGGCGCGATCTCGTCAGGGTTGAGCCAGCGGCCCTGGCGGTTGAAGCCGTCCGGACGGGACAATCGCGCCAACGCTGCTCGGCGCGATGCTGCTCATGTGGGCGGGAGGTCTGGCTGGCCTTCCGCCCCATTTCTTTGGGGGCCGCGCGCACCCAGATCCGCGCGGGCGCCCGCGAAGCCACCCGGAACAACCTCCAGGGAGAGCCGCGCACGGAGCCCTCAGGCCTCGGCACCCTGCGGGCCCAACTCGAAGCTGACCCCCGGGTCGACGCCCAACCAGCCCTCGCCCTCGGGCACCGGCCCCCGGTCGCGACGGAGCCCACGGCTGGGCTGCCGGCTCTGGGGCCCATCGGGAAACCGAAAGGTGAAGATGCGCTCCTGGCGCTCCCCGCCGAGCTCACAGCGGAGCTGCAGCGCCTTGGTGGGCTCGCCCTCCTCGACAAAGAGGATGCCCTGGGCCACCACCACGCCCTCGGCCGCCTGGCCCCGCTGGGCGATGTAGCGCACCATGTCGTCGAGCTCGGCCGGCAGCTCGCCGCGCAGCCGCCACTCCTCCCAGGCCCGCCCAGCGAGGCGCAGAACCTTGATGTGGTCGATGCCCTCGCGCACCACATCGGGCAAAAAGAGTGCTGTGGCCAGCTCGGCGAGGCGGTCGAGCTCGATGATGTCGGGCACCGGCGCCGGCAGCTCGCCAAAGGCCACCCGGATGTCCGGGGCCGGGCGGCGCGGCGGCAGCACCCGCAGGGCCCGCGCCTCGGGCGGCGGCGCCACGAGCCGGGCGAAGGGCATCGGCGGCAACCCCTCTTCTCCCGAGGAC
>JBEIQK010000174.1:0-9899 GCA_040376505.1 Alphaproteobacteria bacterium
CCTCCAGGGCCACCATCGCGCCGCGCACCCCGGCCATCAGGCGCCCGCGGGCGGCGGCGAAGCGCAGGGCGTCGGGGAGCGTGAGGGCGCCGGCCACGGCGGCGGCGGTGATCTCGCCGAGAGAGTGCCCGGCGACGGCGGCGGGGCGGAGGCCGAGGCCGCGCTGCGTCGCCTCGGCCAGGGCCCAGCCCAGGGCCACCAGGGCCGGTTGGGCCAGGGCGGTGGGCAGGGGGCCCTCGGGGAGGGCGAGCAGGCCGAAGAGCGAGCGGCCGGTGGCCTCGATCAGCGCGGCGTCGGCCTCTTCGAGGGCAGCCCTCCAGGCGGGTGGGCCTTCGAAGAGGCGGGGCCCCAGGCCGTGCAGGGCCACGCCCTGGCCGGGGAAGATCCAGGCCATCGGCCCTTCGAGGGGCGGCAGCGGCGCGGGGGCGGGCCGGGCGGCGGCGGGGATCGGGCGGTTCCAGTGCCACCAGCGCTGCAGGGGCAGGTCGGGCAGGCGGATCGGGGCCGGCGGCGGGGGCAGGCGGTCGCCCCAGGAGACCTCCACCCCGGCTGCCCAGAGGCGGCCCAGGCTGGGTAGGTCGAGGACAGAGGGGTCAAGCGCGATCAGCCCGCTGGGGAGGGCACCATCGACGATCGCTGCGCCGAGATCGAGGGGGCTTGCCTGGGCGGTGCGGCCCACCTGAACGGTGATCGGCGGGCCCGGGAGCAGCCGGAGCTGGCCGGCCCCGCCCCAGGCCCCCAGCAGCGCCACCGCGCGCAGGGCCTCATCGTTGGAGATGCGCTGGTGGTGCACCAACGCGGCGAGGAGCCCGGGGCCCTCCCCGGCGCAGACAAAGCCCTGGGGCAGGTGGGCCTGCAGGGCCGAGAGCCGCGCCACCTGGGCCTCGAGCCCGCCGAAGGCGCCGAGCAGCGCGGCGTCGGCCTCGGGGTCGCCGGGATGGGGCAGGCCGAGCGCCTCCAAGCGGGCCGCCAGGGCCGGGCTCGGCGGGGCTGCGGGCGGCAGGTGCCTCCCGAGGTCGAGGCCCACCCGGGGCGCGCGGCGCGGGCAGGGGCCCGGGCGCACCACGCCGGGGGCCTCGGCTTGGGCCAGGGCGGACTCGAGGCCGGCGATGAGCGCGCTGTGATCGGCTCCTTCAACGGCGATGCGATGCCGGTGGTGGCTGCGTTGGTGGGCCGCGGCGCCGAGCGCAGAGGCGAGATCGGGGCGCTCGGCGTCGAGCCAGCGGGCCCAGCGGCCGATCAGCGCGTCCGTGGCCTCGGCGCTGTGGGCCGAGAGCAGCAGCAGGCCGGGGGGCGCCACCGTGGGCCTGGGCCCTGAGTGGGGAGCGGCCTGCAGCAGCACATGGGCGTTGGTGCCGCCAAAGCCAAAGCTCGACACGCCGGCCACCGCCGGGGCCTCGGGCCAGGGCTGGGCGGCTGTCACCAGGTGGAGCCCCCAGGCCGCCGCGGGGATGGCCGGGTTGAGCGCGGGGGCGTGCAGCGAGGCCGGCAGGCAGCGCGCTTCCAGCGAGAGGATGACCTTGGCGACCCCGGCGAGGCCGGCCGCGGCCTCCAGGTGGCCGAGGTTGCCCTTCACCGAGCCAAAGAGCAGCGGCGCGGCTCGGCCGGCACCCAGCGCCTCGGAGAGGGCCTGGGCCTCGATCGGATCGCCGAGGGGCGTGCCGGTGCCATGGGCTTCGACATAGGTCACCTCCTGCGCAGACAGACCGGCGTCGGCGAGGGCGGCGCGGATCACCGCGGCCTGGGCCTCGCCATTGGGGGCGGTGATGCCGTTGGAGGCGCCGTCCTGGTTGACCGCGCTGCCACAGAGCAGGGCCCGAACCGGCCGGCCGGCGCGCTGGGCCTCGGCGAGGCGCTCGATCACCAGCACCACGGCGCCCTCGCCGCGGCCATAGCCGTCGGCCGCCGCCGAGAAGGGCTTGCAGGCGCCGTCGGGCGACAACATCCCCGCCGCCGACAGCGCCACAAAGGGGCCCGGCGAGAGGAGCAGGTTGACGCCGCCGACGATGGCGCGATCGCAGAGGCCCGCGCGCAGCCGCTTGAGGGCGAGGTCCAGGGCCACCAGCGAAGAGGAGCAGGCCGTGTCGACGGCGAGGCTCAGCCCGCCGAGGTCGAAGGTGTAGGAGATGCGGTTGGCGGCGATACAGAGCGCGTTTCCGAGGCCCGACCAGGGGGTGGCCCGGGCCAGCTCGGGGGGCAGGATGTCGAGGTAGTCATGCGAGGAGATGCCCACCACCACGTCGGTGCGCGAGCCGGCGATGTCTTCACGCCGCAGGCCGGCCTGGCCCAAGGCGAGGGCGGCCAGCTCCAGCAGGATGCGCTGCTGGGGATCGAGCTCACAGGCCTCGCGCGGCGAGATCTGAAAGAGCGCGTGGTCGAAGGCGCCGACCTCTTCGAGCAGCGCGGCGCGCCGGGTGATGCTCTTCGCCGGGCTGGACAGTCGGGGATCGTGCAGGGCGGCGGCGTCCCAGCGGCTGGGCGGGATCGGCCCGGTGAGGCTCCGGCCCTCTTCGAGGATGCGCCAAAGGGCCTTGTCGTCGGGGGCGCCGGGCAGCCGGCAGGCCAGGGCCACCACGGCCACCGGCGCGTGATGGGGGGGCGCTTCGTGGGGGTACAATTCGCTCACCGCTGGTACCTCAGTCGCTCGTCATCGGTGAGGCGGCGCGCGGCCCCCTCGCCGAGGAGGTAGATGTGGTCGGCCACATCGAAGTAGTGGTCGTCATGGGTGGCGGCGATCACCGTCCGGCCGCTGGCCCGAAGCTCGGGCAGCAGCTCGCGGTAGAAGATGCGCCGAAAGTCGGGGTCCTGATCGGCCGCCCACTCATCGAGGAGGAAGACCTCGCGGCGGTCCATCATCGCCATCACCAGCGCGAGCCGCTTGCGCTGCCCCACCGAGAGGTTGACCTCCGTAATCTGTCCATTCTCCAAAAACTGGGTGCGGTGCCCGATGCCCAGGCGGTGGAGGAGCTGGTTGGCCCGCGCCACGTCGAAGCCCTCGGTCTTGTAGACGGCATCGAAGAGATGGAAGTCCTGGAAGATGATCGAGAAGAAGGAGCGGTGGTGCTCGATCTGCTGGCTGGCCGAGACCCCGTTGATCTCCAGGTCGCCGCCGCGATGGGCGTAGAGCCCGCAGAGGGTCTTCAAGAAGGTGGACTTGCCGCTGCCATTGCCGCCGATCAAAAAGACGATCTCGCCGCGCTTGAGCGAGAAGCTGGGGGTGCCCACCTTGAAGCCGGGCTCCTCGCCGCGGGCGGGGTACTGAAAAAACATGTCGCGGGCGATGAGCGACACAAACGGGGTGGGCGAGATCAGCGTGGGCGACTCGGCGGGCTCGGCGGCCTCCGCTGACCCCTGCAGCGAGGCCTCCAGCTCGGTGAGGCTCTCAATCGCGCTGGCGGCCCGCCCAAAGGCGGAGAGAGAGCCGACGGTCTGGGTGATTGGCCCGGTGATGAACTGTACAATCGACACGATGCGGCCGACCAGCAGGGGGCCCTCGTCGTGGAAGCGGGTCCAGACGAAGAGCAGCACGCCGAGGATGACATAAAAGGCCGCACCGATCATCACGCGCACCCAGGCCATGTCCTGCTCGTTGCGCTTCTCCTGGGCCGTGACCTCGCTCCGGGCGGCCTGCAGGCGCTTGCCGATCAGCTCGGCCCGCAGCGAGGGGTCGATGCGAAGTTGGGCGAAGCCAGCCAGGATCTGGGAGATCAGCCCATAGTAGCGGTGCTCATGAATGGCGGCCTGGCGGATGCCCACAAAGACCTGCTGCTGCATCTTCAAAAAGATAAAGGTGGAGGCGCTGAGCATGAGGATGACGATCGCAAAGGCGGTCAAGGAGAGAAAGGCGATATAGAAGAGAGAACAGAGAACAATCACCAGGCCCGAGGCCGCCTTGGCCACCTCCACCGCCGCCTCGGAGAGGGTGGCGGTGTCTTTGGAGAGGCTCATATAAATGCGCTCGTGCCCGATCGCCTCGTAGCCGAGCAGCTCGGTCTGCTCGATCCGCCGCACGATGCGCGCCTGTACCCGGGCCACCACATCGACCAGCAGGTTGCCGGTGGCGTTGGCGCTGTACATGCGGGTCACCACCAGAGAGGCAAAGAGCAGCAGAAAGAGGAGGAAGTCTGTCCAGGTGTGGTCGGTGGCGTGGGCCTGCTCGGAGGCATGCACCACCAGCGCGATCAGCGCGCCATTGATCACCGAGGCCACCAGCGTGGGCAGCACCAGCTTCCAGGCCGGCTCGGCGCTCTCGGCGACCAGGTAGCGAACCAGGTAGATCATGTCGGCTTCGCCACCGATCGAGGCCGGAGATCAGAGCCCCACGCGGCGCCTGGGCAGCGGAGCCTGACTCCGCCTGCCCCCAGGCCCCCGAGCCCTGCGCCCGGCTCGCTCAGTGGTCTTGTTCGACCGCCTCGGTGTAGGCCTTGCGCGTGTCGGGCGAATTGACCTGGTCGGCATAGTCCTCGGCGTTGAAGGAGTGCAGATCGCCGCCGCCGAGCAGGTGGGCGTGCAGGAGGTTGCCGAGCACGAAGGTGCTGAGACCCGAGGTGACCGGGCCCACCGCCGAGCCGATCGCCGTGCCCACGCCGGGGATGGCCTTGACCGCCGAAGCCAGCGTGGGGCGCAGCCACATCGTGACGCCAGCCCGGGTGGCCACGGTGGTGAGGAAGGCGCGGCCGCGCTGACGGTCGTAGGCGACATTGTGCACGCCGCAGAGGTCGCGCACCATGTTGAGGTGGGCGATCATGAAGCCCAGCAGGTCGAGCCCCGGCACCGGCAGGGCGCCCGCGGCGGTGGCCAACAGAGCGTGATTCATCACGACCTGCTGCCCGGCCTTGTTCTTCTTGACCTTGGCGCGGGCCGCCGGAGAGGGGCCGCTCGCCTTTTTCTGGGTGGCGGGCTCGGCTTCGACTTCGATGGTGTCGGACATGGGGGGCTCCCGAGGGGGGTGGCGGTTGGCGAGGCGCGACCCTCGACAGGATGCACCCGCAAAAGGGCACCCCAGATCGGATCGCGGCGGATCGGGCAGAAGAATGATCTTCCAACCCGAATACAGAATAAGGGGAAGGTCTGGCAGGGTCAAGGAAGAAGCTGTGACAATTCGCCATTGCTGCGTCTCCTCACCCTCTCGACAGGCGCGCAGCGAGGCGCTCGATGTTGGGGTAGTTCCAGATGATGGTGGGAGAGAGGCGCCGCCCCAATTTCTGCTCCAGCGCGGCCAGAAGGCTGAGCGCGCGCTTGGAGTCGATGTCGAGGCTGGCGAAGGGCGCGCTCGGATCGATTTCGGCCTCGGGGCGCCCGATCTCCTGGGCGATCTGTGTCACCAGCCAGTCGGCCAGCGCGCGGGGGTCGAGGGTGGGGGCCACGGTCGGTGGCGGCGGGAGCGGGCGCGGCGGGGCCGGCGCGGGCGGGGGAGGCGGCGCAGGCGTCGGGACTCCCTGCAGGAGGCCAGGGCGCGGCGAGAGGCCGGCGGCGCGCAGGGCCTGTCGACGCATCCACTGGGCGGCGCCGGTCCACAGGGCCTCGTGGACGGTGACGATGCCGCGCGCGGCCAGGGGGGCGAGGTGGCTCCCTTCCACCCACTGGTTGAAGGCGCCCATCGCCGGGCCGCACCAGATCTGGTAGTCCATCGCGCGCTCGGCCCGCCCGCGAACGGCCCAGTCGGAGCTTTGGCCCAGGTAGCTGCGAAAGACCAGCGCCATTCGCACCTTTGGATCAGCGGCGGCCTGTCGCAGCAGGTCGGGGTTGTGCTCGGTCACCCAGCGCTGGGTCGACTGCCAGGCGGCCTCGATCGAGCAGCCCAGCACGGGCCCTTCGACGAAGGCGCGGTCGGGGCCGGCGAGGGCCTCCAGGCTGGGCTCGCGACTATACAGTTCATACAGACGGCGGGCCCGACTGGCGTACAGGCTGCCCCGCTGGAGCACCTGCACCTTCACCCCCTGCTCAAACATGTCGGCGCAGGGGGCCAGGGTCACGTCTTCGGGCTGGGCGCGGGCCAGGGCCTGCTTGACGGCGTCGGAGGTGGCGGCCTCCACGCTGGCCTGGTTGATCGAGCCGGTGACGACATAGTCGGCGCCCAGCGCAAAGGCGGCGGCGATGGCCTCGGGGCGCCCCATCCCGCCGGCGGCGCCGAGGCGGACGGCGCTGGCCTGGGGGAGCCGATCGCGCAGGGCGGCGATGGCTGGGAAGAGGCAGACCAGGGCGCGCCGATCGGTGTGCCCGCCGGAGTCCGCCTCTACGGTGATGTCGGTGGCGACGGGCAGGGCGGCGCCCATGCGCGCCTGGGCGGGGGTGATCAGACCCGCGGCGACGAGCTCGGTCAGTCGCTCGGGGGCGGGCGGCCGCAGGAAGGCCTCGGCCACCTCCAGTCGCGAGAGCTTCACGATCAGTCGCCGGCGCTGTTGGGGGGCGCCGTCGGGCCCCAGGGTGAGGCCGCCCACGCTCCAGGCGATGGCGGCGGGGGAGATCGCCATAAAGGCCGATGCCTCCAGGGTCTCCACGCCGAGCTCGGCGCAGCGGCGCACCAACTCCAGCTCGCGGGCCGGGGCGTCGGGGCTGTGAATCAGGTTGACGGCCCAAGGGGCGGCGCCCAGGGTGGCGCGCAGGCGTCGGCTGATCCCCTCCACCTGATCGAGGGGGAGGCCGGCGGCGCCGAGCGAGGAGAGGAGCCCGGCCTTGCCCATCGCCGACACCAAGGCCTCGCCGGCGATGCCATTGGCCATGGCCCCGGCGGCGGCGCTGAGGCGAACCCGGTGGGCTGTGCGAAAGGCGGCGCTGCCGAGGGCGGCCGGGTCCTGGGCGGGCAGGAGGGCGCGCAGGGGCGTCGCGCCGACTCGGCCCACTGGCGCTGGCTCGCCGCCCTGCAGGCCCACCACCTGCCCCCCCTCTTCGATCAGCACCACGGGCTGCTGGAGATCGCCGAGCGCCGCCTCGAGGGCCGGGCCGGTGAGGCGCTGCCCGCCGATCCAGGCGAGGCCGGTGGGCGCGGGCGGCGCGGCGATGCGGAGGGGGGGAGACGGGTTCATGGAGAGCTCGCGCGGAGGGAGAGAGAGATGCGCTCGACGATGCCCTGCACGCGCCCGTCGTAGAGGAGGTCGACGTCGGCGATGACGGTGGGGAGCGGATCGTTGCGATGCTCCACCACATGCAGGTCGAAGCGGAAGGGCAAGGGCCCGCCGGGCACCTGCCCACGAAAACAGACCCGCAGGGGCTGGCCGACCTCGGGCGAGAAGCGCAGGCCGGCGCCCTCGCTGCCAGCGCCGCTGAGCAGGAGCCAGAGGGAGAGGAGCTGCTGGGCGCCTTCGATCATGCAGGGGCCGGCGAAGACGGGATCATCGACAAAGTGGGCGCGAATATACCAGTCGTCGACCGAGAGATTCTTCTCGGCGACCAGCCGGCCGCGGCCGTAGCGCCCGCCCTGGGGCTCCACCTGTAGGAGCCGATCGAGGAAGAGGTGCTTCGCCACCGGCAGCCGCAGGGCCGGGTTGGCTTGTGAACAGAGGTGCGGGCCCAACACCTCGGCGCCCCGGCCTTCGCTCAAGGCCACCAGCGCAGCGCGATCGAGCTGCCGGGGCCCCAGGGGGAAGGCCGGCGTGGGCTTGCCGACGGGCGGGGTGCTGCGGTGGCGCGACTGGATTCCGGTGCCCGTGGATAGCGTGGCGTCGGTGAAGAAGCCGGCGCAGCAGCGCTCGATGCGCATCAGCGGCTGGCCGTCGCAGGTGCCGTGGTAGGTGGAGAAGAAGAGCAGCGAGTCGCCATCTTCGAGGAAGCGGTCGATGGTGATGTCCCAGCGCACCGTCTGCCCTTCGCGGGGCATCGGCCCGTCGGTGACGAGGTGGGCGTCGAGCCAGCGAAACACCCGCTCCCCGCGGTTGAGGGTGTCGAGGCCGAGCCAGGCGGCCAGAAAGAGCACGCCCTGGGCGTCGAGGGCCAGCCAGGGCACCTGACCGTCTACCGCTGCCCAGTAGGGGGCGGGCAGATCGTATTCGGTGATGATGTGGCCGACACAAAGCTGGCCGCGCACCTCGAGGTGCGGCTCCAGTCGCCCCGGCTGGCCGTGCAGGGCCACCACCCGCGACAGGGCCATGAAGGGGGGCGCCGGCACCCGCAGGCGGCGCCGGTAGCCATCCACCGCCGCCCAGGAGGGGCCGAAGGTGTCGACGGCGCGGCCCTCGGCGAAGGCGATGAGGGCGGGCTGCTCGAAGAGGGCCGGCCGGGCCGGCGCGCCGGCGAGGTGACGCAGGGCGCGTGCGCGGGCCTCCAGCATGTCTCGGTGCGCCGCGGCGGCGCGCAGCCCCGAGGCCACCAGGGCGGCCAGGGCGTTGGAAGGGGGCGCTGCGGCGAGGGGCGCGGGCGTTGGGGCGGGCCGCCGGAGGGCCTGGAGCGCGGCGGGGATCGACGGACCGCCCAGCGGCAGGCGGCGGGGGACCGCGCCGGGCGCGGCGTCTTCGAGGCTGGCGATCCAGGGGTCGAGGCGGAGGGGCGCCCGCTCGGCCAGGAGCCCGGCGAGGAGCAGGGTGAGGCTGTGGTAGACGCTCTTGCCGCGCTGATCGACACAGAGCGCGCGGGCGCCTTTGGGGCCCAGCACGCTGTGAACCCAGCGGGTGCAGGTCGACCCGGGCCCCACCTCGATGAAGAGCCGCGCGCCGTCGTCCCAGGCGCGGTGCAGCATCGCTTGAAAGTCCAGCGGAGAGAGCACGCCTTCGGCCACCGCCCGGGCGAGGGCCGCGGACTCCTCGGGCATGCGGCCGTCGGGGCCGGCGGCGGCGTAGAGGCGGGCCTTCGGCTGGCCGGTGGCGAATTCCAGGGCGGGGGCCAGCCGCGGCGCCAGGGGGCGCAAGGGGGCGGCGTGAACGGCGATTGGGGTGGCCATCGGCACGGCGGGGCAGCCAAGGGCGGCGATCAGGGCCTGGCAGCCCGCGGCGGTGCCGGCGATCACCACCTCGCCGGGGGCCGGGTCGATGCTCCAGCCGGCGCCCTCCACGCGCAAGGCCTCCACCTGGGCCCGATCGGCGAGCAGGGTCCAGCTCTCCCAGTCCAGCGGGCCCTCGCCGGTGATGCCGCGGTGGGGCGGGCGCAGCGCGGTGGAGAAGACCTCGGAGCCCGCGAGGGCGCGGACCAGCGCCGGCTCGGGGGCCCAGACGCCGAGGGCCACCAGCAGCGTGACCTCGCCCAGGCTGAAGCCGAGCGCGCAGTCGGGCTGCAGACCCAGGCCCTCGCCCAGCAGTTCGGTCCAGAGCGTGGACAGACCCACGCCGGCCGAGAGCAGCGCGAGTGGATCGGTGAGCAGGGCCTCTTCGGCGGCCTCGGCGGCTTCGGGGCTCTCCGTCCAGGGCAGCAGGGCGTCGGCGGCGAAGGCGGCCTGCAGACCGCCCATCGTCGCACAGAGGGCCTCGGCCGTGGCGGGTGCGAGGCTGAACAGTCCGCGGCCGGCGCCTGGGTAGAGCGCCTGCAGGCCGGGGTAGACAAAACAGACCTCGCCCGTCGCGCCCACCGGGGCGGGGCTGAAGCGGCTGCCCCCCGCCGAGACCCAGGGCCGGCCGCTGGCCAGGGCCGCCGGCACGGCGATCCGCGCCTGCTCGACCTCGCGGCGCAGGCTGGGGTCGTCGGTGGCGACCAGGGCCACCAGCCCCTGGCCCTTCGGGGCCTGGGCGACGGCGGCGAGGGCCTGGGCCGATCGCCGCTCCAGGGAGCCGGTCGCCTCAAGGAGGGCGCGGAGCGCGCCTTCCAGGTCAGCCGGGGAGGAGAAGAGCACGGGCAGCACCCGCGCGGGCGGGTGGCCGGCGCTGGCCAGGGCGAGGCCGGGGGCCATCGGCGGGCCGCGGAGGAGCAGGTGGCGGGCGCCGCCCTGGGCTCCGACGGCGCTGATGGCGGCGACGCGGCCCCCGTCGGGGAACCAG
>JBEIQK010000451.1:0-5399 GCA_040376505.1 Alphaproteobacteria bacterium
ATCCTCTCCGGCAAGAGCGAGATCGCCGACAACGTGCTGCTCGTCGATGTGGTCCCCCTCTCGCTCGGCATCGAGGTGATGGGCGGCGTGGTGGAGCGCATCATCCCGCGCACCACCACCCTGCCGGCCGCCGCTGGCCAGGTCTTCACCACCCATGTCGATGGACAGACCGCCGTCGAGCTGCACGTCGTCCAGGGCGAGCGCGAGCTGGTGCGGGACTGCCGCAGCCTCGCCCGGTTCCGCTTGTCGGGCATCCCCCAGATGCCAGCGGGCATCCCGCGGGTGCGGGTGGAGTTCCGGGTCGACGCCAACGGCATCCTGGAGGTCTCGGCCAAAGAAGAGCACACCGGCGTGGCGGCCAGCATCCATGTACAGCCCACCTACGGCCTCTCCGACGATGAGATCGACGAGATGCTGGAGACCGCGCTGGACCACGCCGAGTCTGATATGGATGAGCGCCTGCTGATCGACGCCCGCGTCGAGGCTGAACAGATCGTGATGCTCACCCGCAAGGCCCTCAAGAACGACGGCGCCCTGCTGGAAGGCGACGAGGAGGCCCGCTTCCTCGCCGCCATCGCCGAGTTGGAGGCTGCCATGGCTACCCCCGACCGGCACCGCATCAGCGCGCTTGGCAAGAGCATCGACGAGCTCACCGCCCCCTTCGCCCAGCGGCGCATCGAGCGCGACATCAAGAGCGCGCTCGAGGGCAAGGACGTCGGAGATGTCTCGGCCTTGCTCGGTGCCTGAACGGCCGAGTCGCATGGGCACGCTCCGTGAAGGGTCAGCCGCTTCGACCTCCGTCGCCCTGAACCCGATCGGGTCCGCCGCGTGAACGCACGAGCCGCCGCGCTGGCCGGCGTCCTCGCCGCCGTCTATGCCCTCGCGCTCTGGGCGCGGCTGCCGGCGGTGGAGGGGGCGAGCCTGGGCAGCGACGCCATCACGATGTTCACCCGCGCCTGGTCGCTGGACTGGGGCCACTGGCCACGCCCGCCCAACCCCGAGGCCGGCTACGCGCTCTGGTTTTGGGTCTGGCCCCTGGTGAAGGTCGCCACCAGCCTGAAAGCACTGTTCACGCTCCGCTTCGCCCAGGGCGCCCTCATCGCCCCCCTCGGCGCCTGGGCGGCGGCGCGACTCGCGCCCCACAACAAGCCCCTCGCCGCCCTGCTCGCCGGCACCCTGCTGGCCCTCGATCCCGGCCTTATCGACACGCTGGTGGTCGCATTTCGCGGCTATGGCGCCCCCGAGCTCGCCGCGCTCACGCTGCTCGCCCTCACCTTCGGCCCCCGGGGTCGCCTGCTGGCGCTGGCCAGCGCCCTGCTCGCCCTCGGCCAGCACCCCTACGGGTTGGGTGTCGCCGTCGGCGCCACAGCCGCCCTCCTGGTCTCCACCCGCGACCGCGACGAGCGCGTTCGGCTGCTGATCCTCGCTGGAGTCCTGCTCACCCCCCGCTTGCTTCGCACGGCCCAACTGGCGGACTGCGGCCAGGGCCCCTGGGTCTGTCTGTCCACCATCGCCACCGGCAGCGCCGAGCCCGACACCGCCCGACTCGACATTTTGTGGCGGGCCGTCCACGATCGCTTCGCCGTCGAGTGGGGCCCCCTCTGGATGATGCTGCCCGTCGGCCTCCTCCTCGCCCCGCGCCGCGATCGACGCCCCTGGGCCCTGCTCCTCGTCGGCCTCAGCGCCATCCTCGTCCTGGGCCTGTCTCTGTCCACCTTTCGCAGCTACCACCTCCGCATCTTCGCCGCGCCCATCGCCATCCTCGTCGGGGCCGGCCTCTGTCGCTGGTGGCCGCTGGGCCTCGCCGCCCTGGCCTGGACAGCCCTTCGCTGGGTCCCCCTGCCGCCGCCGGTGGAGGACCCCGGGGCCCCCGCCCGCGCCGACGCCCTGGCCGCCCGCCTCCTCGAAGTACCGGGCCCCCTTTGGATCGACGCCGCCTACTTCGACCGCCCGGTGGGCCTCGAGCCGGCGCCGATCGTGCTCGCCGCCCTCCTCCAGGGCGCCGATCCGGCCCGCTTTTCGCCCACGCCCACCGCCCGCCTCGCCCTGCTCACCAGCGATCACCCCGACGCCACCGGCGCGCTGTGGGCCGAGGGCCGCTACGCGCTGCGCCTCTTCGACGACAAGGCTGCCGCCCAGCGCTGGCTCGCCCAAACGCAGCCGCCGCCCACCGAGGTCGGGCGGGCGGCGGACTGGGTGGGGATGCTGTACCCCGAAGAGGCCGATCGCTACGCGCTCTCCTGGTGACTAGCGGCCCTGGCGCCGGAAGAAGAGGCTGAGCCCCGCGAGGAGGCCGGCGAAGAGGCCCATCGGCGCGCTGCCGGCGGTGCTGCAGCCGCCCTTGTCGGCCTCGACCGCCGCGACCGGGGCTTCGGCGACGATGCCCTCGATCTCCTCCTCGCCTTCGCCGCCCGCCTCGGTGGAGCTGGCCTGGGCATCGCCGCCCGAACAGTCCTGGTCAATGCCGTCGCCGATCACATCTTCGCGCTCGGGGCCGATCTCGACGTTGTAATCGTCGCAGTCGGCGCCGCCGTGCTGGACGGCGGTGTAGCCATCGCGATCGGCGTCGAAGTCGCTCCAGCCATCGCAGTCACTGTCCACGCCGTCGTACCAGACCTCGTCACCGGTGGGGCTCACCCCGGCGTTGGCGTCGTCGCAGTCCAGGGTGGCGGGCCAGCCGTCGCGGTCGGCGTCAATCGCCAGGGTTCCATCACAGTCGCTGTCGATGCCGTCGCCGTCCTGCTCGGCCATATCGGGCGAGATGGCCTCGTCGGTGTCGACACAGTCCCGGCCGCCGAACTCCACGGCCGCGTGGCCGTCCCCGTCCTGGTCGAAGTCGTTGGCGCCGTCGCAGTTGCCGTCCACGCCGTCGTACCAGGCGTCGGCGGCCGACTCGTTGCGGCTGGCGTCGGCGTCGTCACAGTCGCGACCCACCACAAAGCCGTCGTGGTCGGCGTCGGCCAGGGCCTCGGCCAGGGGGCCACCGAAGAGGCCGATGTCGGCGAGGGTGTGGTCGGGATCGTACTCATCGGCGGCGCCAGCGTCGATGGCCGGGGAGCGACCGCCGAGGGTGAAGTCGCCGCGCAGGGGGTCGACGAAGCGCGGGTCGGCCGAGAGCACCCGCTGGGTGGCGCGGATGGAGGCCGGCATGACCTCGACGGCGCCCACGCCGTAGAGCAGGCTGCGGTCGACATCGATCACCGCGGCGCCGTCGGCCCGGAAGGAGGCGCCGCTGTTGGCGACGAAGAGGCTGGCGCGCACGGCGGCCTCGCCGGCGGTGGCGGTGTAGGCGGCGGCCCCCCCGTTGCCATAGGCCACGCTGTAGGCGAGCTGCACCGCGCCGCCGGACTGGTAGATGGCGCCGCCGTCGGCCACGCCCTCCGAGCCCGTGATGGCGAGGTTCTGCAGGTCGGCGGTGCCGGCACCGACGTAGAGGGCGCCCCCGCGGAGGGCCTCGCCGCCGATCAGGCTGGCGCGCAGCATATCGAGGGCGCCGTTGGCCAGGGTGATGTGGCCGCCGCGGCGGGCCACGTTCTTCGAGAAGGTGCTGTCGCGCACCTCTACCGCCGCCCCGGCGCCGAAGTACAGGGCGCCGCCGTCGTCGGCGAGGTTCTCCTCGAAGATGGCGTCGACCAGGGTGACCGATCCGCCCATGGCGGTGATGGCGCCGCCCTGACGGAGAGCGGCGTTGGCCCCCATCCAGGCCTGCTGCACATCGAGCTGCGCGCCTTCCATCCAGATGGCGCCGCTCTGCTCGCCGGTGTTCTCGGTGAAGTAGGCGCTCTGCAGGCTGGCCTGGGCGCCGGGCTCCAGCACCAGGGCGCCGCGCGGGCTGCTGACTCGCTCCACGGCGATGCGCTCGCCGCGCAGGGCGCCGTTGCCGATCACCGCGATGCCGTAGCCGTCCACGGGGTCTCCGGCGTCCACCACGCGGAAGGACTCGGCCAGCAGCAGGCCGCCGTTCACTGTGACCGCCCGGGCGCCGTGAGAGACCGTCAGGCTGCGGGCCGTCAGCTCCGTCTCCGCGCCATGAACGGTGAGGCCAGCCAGCACGATCTCATGGGCGCCCCCGACGCCCACGAGGGACAGGACGCGATCGCCGTCCACCGTCACCGCGTCATACTCGCCAGGGAAGATCTCGATCACATCGCCGTCCTGGGCGGCGTCCACCGCGCTCTGAACGGTGGCGAAGGAGCTGGGGGCGCCATCGCCCACCGTGAGGGTCTCGGCCTGGGCGACCGAGGAGAGGGCAGCGGCGGGGACAAGAAGGGCGAGGCGGATCATGGGAGGCTCCAGGGCAATGAAAAGCGGTCGAATCAAGGCGACAGCGTGGGCCGCCGCTACCTTCTCGATCGGATCGGGCCCCCGGGCCGATAGGGGGTGCCGCATCGCCGGCGATCGCCACGCCAAAGAAGGCGATTCGCGCCGAATCCCCGTGATCTTGCAATGCCGATTGGATACCCGCTTCGCTGGAGGTTCCGATGTCAAGCAGCAAGGGCAAGTTCGTGTGGCGGGAGTTGATGTCCTCCGATCTGGAGGGTGCGCGGGCCTTTTACGGCGGCCTCTTCGGCTGGAGCTGGTCGAAGATGGACATGCCAAACATGGAGTACTGGGTCGCCGCCGCTGGCCCCGAGATGGTCTGCGGCCTGATGAGCCAGATGGAGTCGCCCCACCCCTTCTGGGCCTCCTACCTGGGCGTGGATGAGCTCGATGCCGCCGTCATCACCGTCGCCGAGGCCGGCGGCGAGGTCTGCATTCCGCCCACCGACATCCCCGGTACGGGCCGCTTCTCGATGGTCAAAGACCCCACCGGCGCCAACGTGATGCTCTTCGAGGGCAGCGACCAGGGCGCCGCCCCGGGAGGCATGCCGGGCATGCACACCTTCTGCTGGGAGTCGCTGCAGACCCCCGATCTGGAGGCCGCCAAGGCCTTCTACAGCACCGTGGTGGGCTGGACCTACACGCCGATGGGCCCCGAGATGGCGCTGGCCAGCGCCGGCGCCGACATGGTCGCCGACCCGGCCCGCAGCAGATGGGCGCGCCCCCGCACTGGTCCACCCACGTCGCGGTGGCCGATCTCGACGCCGCCCGCGCCAAGGTCGAAGCCTTGGGCGGTCGGGTGCTTGTGCCGGAGATCCCGGTGCCGGGCTTTGGTCGGATGTGCATCTTCCAGGATCCCCAGGGTGCCGTGCTCAGCGTCTTCCAGGGCAGCGGCAATCCCTGATTCAGCCCGATGCCCGCGGCCGAGCGACCGATCGTTCAGGGCCGCGGGCGATCTCCGCGCCGGTCAGCGGGCCAAGTTGGAGCCCCCCTGTCGCCGAGGCACCGCGCCGCGCTATTCTTCGCTCCGTGTCTGAGACTGCGCCCGCCCCCTTGCCCTCCTCGATCGGCCCCTACCG
>JBEIQK010000502.1:0-4896 GCA_040376505.1 Alphaproteobacteria bacterium
ACATGTGCACTTTGCGGGCGAGGCCGCCGAGCTCGCCTACGGGCTCTTTCTCGACGAGGGGACCCCCTATTCGGTGATGGTGCACGCGGTGGATCTGTTCAAGCCGCGCCCCTCGGCCCGCGCCGTGCTGCAGGCGGCCGACCTCGTCTTTGCCGTCTCCGACCACACCGCCGCCTTGACCGCTCGCCTCGCCGATCGACCGGTGCTGCGCCTGCGCTGCGGGCCCGATCTGGGGCGCTTTCGGCCGAGCCCGCCGCCGCCCGGGCCCCTGCGCGCGCTCTTCGTGGGGCGGGATGTGCCCAAGAAGGGGCTCGACACCTTGCTCGCCGCCTGGCCCCAGGTCGGCAGCAGCGCACGCTTGACCGTGGTCTCCGACCGCCGGGGGCCCGCGCCGGCCGGGGTGCGCCTCCTCGGCCTCGCGCCGCCCTCGGCGCTGCCGGCGCTGATCGCCCAACACCACCTGCTGGTTCTGCCCTGCCGGCGGGCGCCAGACGGCGATCAGGACGGCGTGCCGCTGGTCTTGATGGAGGCCCTCGCGACGGGGCGGCCGGCCCTCTCCACGCCGGTCTCCGGCATCCCGGAGCTGCTGGGCCCGGAGGTGGGCTGGCTGGCCCCTCCCGACGATCCATCGGCCTTGGCCGGCCTGCTCGCGGCGCTGACCGTGGAGGACTGTGCAGCCCGGGGAGCGGCGGGGCCGGCCTGGCTGCGTCGCCAGGGCTTCACCCTGGATGCGCAGGTGGGCGGGCTCTTGTCGGCCTGGGAAGCCCAGGGGCGCTGATGCGACGCGGCTGCACGGCGAGGAGCCCGAGAAAGCCGAGGCGGCGCTTGCCATCGGCGGGTGCGAGGGGCATACTGCCACGGCCCTGTACGGATGGTGCCATGAACCGCTCGCTCCCCCTCCTCCTGCTCACCCTGGCCTGTGGCTCCGACTACAACGTCGCCCTGGAGAAGGACCCCGAGCGGCCGGGCCCCACCGAGGAGACGGCCGCCCCCGAAGAAGAAGAGACCGCGAGCCCCGAGCCCGAAGACACCGACGAGCCCGTGATCGACAGCGGCAACACCAGCTCGGAGGGCGACAAGCCCATCGCCGCCTGTACGGTGGCGCCCAACCCGGTGCACCCGCCCTTCGAGTCGGCCCAGTGGGATGGCCGTGGCTCCACCGATCCCGAAGGGCAGACCATCACCACCTACACCTGGTCGCTGGTCAGCCGGCCGAGCGGCTCCTCGGTGGGCATGCCCTCCTGTTCGGGCCCGGTCTGCGGCAGCTTCACGCCCGACCTCGCGGGCACCTACACGGGCCGCCTCGTCGTGAAGACGGCCGATGGCCGCACCTCCGACCCGGCCGACTGTGATCTGACCGCGGTGCCCACCGAAGATCTGTGGATTGAGATGTTCTGGGCCCACAACGACGATGACATGGACCTGCACCTCCTGGCGCCGGGGGGCACGCTGAACAGCTCCACCACCGACTGTTATTATGCCAATTGCACCTGGGGTGGCCTGGAGTGGGGCGCTGCGGGCACCAGCGACAACCCCACCCTCGACCTCGACGACATCCCTGGCGTGGGACCCGAGAACATCAACATCTCCAGCCCGGCCAGCGGCAACTACACCGTGGTGGTGGTGGACTACACGGGCAGCACCGGCGACTACAGCGGCGCCAACGACGTGACCATCAACATCTACATCGGCGGCGCGCTGGTGTGGAGCGACACCCGGGCGATGAGCGGCGAGACCACCGAGTACTTCGCCACCATCAGCTGGCCGGCGCGCACGGTCACGGCGCTCTAAGCGCGCCGTTGCGCAGTTGACACCGGGCAGCACAGAGACTTTGCTTGCCAGGGCGCCATCTTGGGGGCATACTCGCGCTGCCTTCGGGATGGTGCCATGAACCGCTGCCTGCCGCTCCTCTTCCTCTGCTTCGCCTGCGGATCCGACTACAACGTCGCCCTGGAGAAGGATCCCGAGCGGCCGGGCCCCACCGATGAGACCGGCTTCACCGAAGAGACGGGCACCCCCGACCCCGAAGACACCGATGATCCGGTGATCGACAGCGGCAACACCACCTCAGAGGGCGACAAGCCCATCGCGGTGTGCTCGGTCTCGCCCAATCCGGTGCACCCGCCCTTTGAGTCGGCCCGCTGGGATGGCACCGACTCCTACGATCCCGAGGGCGGCACCATCACCGACTACACCTGGACCCTGGCCAGCC
Organism: Alphaproteobacteria bacterium; assembly: GCA_040376505.1. GTDB lineage: Bacteria > Myxococcota_A > UBA796 > UBA796 > UBA2385 > JBEIQK01. The sequence continues at coordinate 2,213 of JBEIQK010000502.1, forward strand.
GGCCGAGCGGCTCCTCGGTGGGCATGCCCTCCTGCTCTGGGCCCACCTGCGGCAGCTTCACCCCCGACCTCGCCGGCACCTATGTGGGCCGCCTCGTGGTCAAGACCTCCGACGGGCGCACCTCCGATGCGACCGAGTGCGAGCTCACCGCGGTGCCCACCGAAGACCTCTGGATCGAGATGTTCTGGGTTCACAACCAGGACGACATGGATCTGCACTTGCTGGCGCCGGGCGGCACCATCAACGACAGCTTCACCAACACCGACTGCTACTTCGCCAACTGCACCTCGGGCTCCTGGTTCAAGCCGGACTGGGGTGTGGTGGGCGACACCAGCGACGATCCCACCCTCGACCTCGACGACATCCCCGGCGTGGGCCCCGAGAACATCAACATCTCCAGCCCGGCCAGCGGCACCTACACGGTGGCGGTGGTGGACTACACCGGCAGCACGCCCGACTACAGCGGCAGCAACGATGTGACCGTCAACATCTACATTGGCGGCGCGCTGGTGTGGACGGACACCCGGGCGATGAGCGGCGAGACCACCGAGTACTTTGCCAAGATCAGCTGGCCGGCCCGCACCGTCACCAGCATGTAGCCAGACGGTGGGGCGGGGGCGGGTCTCTGAAAAGGCCCTGGGCGCCTGGCTCTCCGCCGCGAGCGCCGCCGGAGATCGTGTGCAGGCGGCCCAGGCGGCGGCCGAGGCGCTGGCCGGCGACCCCTGGGCGGTGGTGGAGCAGGCCGGTCACCTGGCCCGGGCGACGATCGGCCGCGCCGAGATCGACGTGGCGTGGCGGACCCGCGAGGGGGGCGTCTTCTGGTTCCCAGCGGGCGGGCCCATCCCCGAGACCGACCCGGCGAGCCACCAGCGCGAGGGCACCTTCGACACGCCGCGCGCGATGGCCCGCGAGGTGGTGTCGATCGCCCTTCGCTCCAGCCGGCGGCCGGTGGAGCGGGCGCTGGACCCCACCTGCGGCTGCGGCGCGATGCTGGTCGCCCTCGACGAGGCGGGCCTGGGCGCGGTCTCCGCGGGCACCGAGCTGGACCCGGCGGCGGTAGCGGTGGCCCAGGTGGCCGCTCCCCGGGCGCGGGTGCGGGTGGCCGACTGCATCGACGAGGTCGAGGAGGCCGATCTGATCGTCGGCAATCCTCCCTTCGTGGCCCCGCGCCATCAGAGCCTCGACCTTCGACGCCGCCTGCGCGCCCGACTGCCGTGGATCGAGGGGCGCTGCGATCTGGCCCTGGCGGTGGCGGCCTTGGCGGCCGAGCGCCTGCGGCCTGGCGGCGGCCTGGGCCTGGTGCTGCCGGCGGGGCTGCTCTTTGAGCCCTACGGCCGGCCCCTGCGGGCGCGCTGGCTCGGGGCCCACGCGCTGACGGCCGTGGAGGGGCCGCGGGCCTTTCCGGCGGCGGCGGTGCGGGTCTTTCTGGTTGGCCTCTGTGCGGGAGCGGGCCCGGCCGCCCTCCCCGGAGGCATCGACGCCAGCGAGCTCCTCGCGTTGCCCGGCCACCCTCTCGACCCGGCGCTGCGGGCCGGCGACGCCGCGCTTTGGGCCCGGGTGGCGGCGGCCTCCACGCCCTTGGGTTCGCTGTGCTGGATCGACACGGGGGTGGTGTGTCATGGGCCGGGGGGCGGCAAGGCGCGGCTGCTCACCGACGCCGCCGAGCCGGGTGCGGTGCCCTTTGTCGACGCCGCCGATCTGATCGCGGGGCGGCGGCGCTTTTTGCGCTACCGGCCCGAGGAGATGCACCGGGCCAAGTCACCGGCGCTCTTCGCCGGCGAGAAGTTGCTGGTGCAGCGCATCCTCGGCGATGGCGCCCTGCGCTGCTGGGTGGATGACAGCGGGCTCTACGCCGGCCACACCTTGACGGTGGTCTCGCCGCGCGTCGGGTCGCCCCGGGCGACGCTCCTGCAGGGGCTCCTCGAAGATCCGCGCACGGCCGGTCTCCTCCGCCTGCGCCGGGGCTGGCGGGTGGATCTGTACCCCCAGGATCTGGCCTCCTTGCCAGTGCCCCAGGCCTGGCTGTTGGGCCGCCCCCTGGAGGAGGACGCCACCTGGGGCCTCGACGCCGCGGGGGGCGATCGGCTGCGGGCCCTTGCGCGCCGGGGGCCGCCGCGGGGATGATGGGCCCATGAACGCCCTGCTCCTCCTGCTGGCCTGCGCCGACGACCCCACCCCTCCTGCCAAAGGCGGCGCCGATCCGGTCGACAGCGGAGGGCCGCCGGTCGACACGGCGACGGAGCCGGTGGACTGTGGGCTCGATCCGGCGCTGCGCCTGTCGGGCGACCCGGTGCCGGGCGCCACGCTGACCCTCTCCCTCGAAGGCGAGGGTCGCGCGGTGTTCTCGGTCAGCCTGGGGTCGGTGAGCGGGGATCAGTGGTCCATCCCGGCCGATGTGGCGGTCTTTCTCGATGAGAGCGCGCAGATCGAGGCCGTGGTCTCGGCCCCGGGCTGCCAGGATGAGTCGGCGAGCCTGGCGGTGACGGTGGGCTACCCGCTCTCCCGGCGGGTGGTGGTGCTGAGCAACCCGGCCGTGGAGGGCTCCCAAGCGGTGGCCGAGGCCTACGCGAATGCCCGGGGCCTCGGCGAAGATCAGCGCTGCGCCGTGGTCTCCAGCGATGCCACCACCATCAGCGCCGCAGAGGCCCAGGCCTTGCTCGCCGATGTGCAGGCCTGCATCGACG
>JBEIQK010000581.1:0-4315 GCA_040376505.1 Alphaproteobacteria bacterium
GCCTCGGAGAAGGCCTGGGCGCTGGGGGTGCGGCGGCGGGGGTCGAGGGCCAGCGCCGCCGTGACCAGGGCGTCGAGGGGCGGCGGGATGGGGGGGCCACCCTGGGCCGTGGCGGGCGCAGGCGGGTTGGAGCGGGCCTGGCGGATGATCGCCTTGGCGCTCTGGCCTCGCCAGGGGGTGCGCCCGGTGAGCAGCTCATAGAGGCAGGCGCCGAGTCCCCAGACGTCGACGGCGGGGGTGACGGGCTCGCCGCGGGCGGCCTCGGGGGCGATGTAGAGGGGGGAGCCTTCCAGGCCGGCGGACGGCGGGGCGCCGCGCTGCCGGGCCAGCCCCCAGTCGGCGACCTCGACCTCGCCGAAGCGGCCGATCAGGATGTTGGAGGGCTTGAGATCGCAGTGCAGCACGCCGCGATCGTGGGCGAAGGCGACGGCCTGGGCGGCCCGGCGGAGGTGGTCGATCAGCCGGTGGAGCGAGGTGCCGTCGGGGGCGGTGCGCCAGCGCCCATCGGACGAGGCGGCGTGCAGGCGGGTGATGGCGTCGTACAGGGGGCTGCCTTCGACGGGGCGCATCACGAAGAAGGGCCGGCCGTCGGCGGCGACGCCGGTGTCGTAGACGGGCACGATGCCGGGGTGCTGAAGCCCTGCGACGGCCTCGGCCTCGGCGCGGAAGCGGCTGCGGAGGTGCTCGTTGAGGGAGCGCCGGACGATCTTGATCACCACACGGCGCTGCAGGGTGCGGTCGTCGGCCTCCCAGATCTCGCCCATGCCGCCGGTCTCGAGGTGTCTCTTCAGGACATAGCGGGGCCCCAACTCGACGGGCCCCTCGGCCTGGGCGGGCTCGGACAGAGAGGGGACCGGTTGGGGGCGGGTGTCGGCGAGGTGGCGTGGCATGATGGTTGGATCAGTATGGCACGATTTGTGCATTGGGGACAGAGTCCGCGCTGCGCAATGCTGCCACCGAACCGACCTGGAGTCACCATGCGTTCCACCCGCCTCTCTCTGATCATGTTGTTCGCGATCTCTTCGCTGGCCAGCGCTCAGGATGCCGACACGGCGCCAGCCTACTCCGCCGAGGAGGTCGCCAAGCTGACCGACGAGCAGATCCTCGCCATCGCCCTCGCCGAGATGGACAACGCCACCGTCACGGGGGAGCTCGAAGCGTGCGTGGCCATCGACTTCAAGAGCGAGGCGTGTGGCGGAGGGACCGGCAAGGGTGACGTCGAGGCCCTGAGCTCTCCGACCTGCATCGCCAAGACCGATCCCTGGCTGCCCCCCACCTGCACCGACCTCTTTGAGCCGCTGCAGTACACCAACCTCACCCTTCGGGACCGGTTTGGGTACTACAAGGACTGCCTGTCGGGCGACACCCACGAGGGAGACACCTGCATCGAATCGCTCTGATGAGCCGTGGAACCTGCTGCATGGGTGTGGTTTAGGGTGTGTAGGTGTGCATGGGTGTGCATGGGTGTGCATGGGTGTGCATGGCTGTGGTTTGCCCTGCACGACAGGTCACCTCGGTGTGTGGCTGTAAAAACAAACTCGATTGCACACGAGCGCCAGCCGCGGGCTGGAGTGGAGACTGACATGAAGCGGAGTCTGCTTGGATTCTCATTGCTGCTCGGGGTCGGCTGTCTGGGGAATGGGCAGCCCGACCTCGGTCTACAGGGTATCTGCAACGCCACGGAGCTGGAAGGCTGCGTCTCCTTCGACGAGACCAGCGCCTTCGGCGATCTGTACGGCTATTGCACAGACGTCGCCACGGCGGCCGACGACCCCCTGTGCGCAACGCCGATGCAGAAGCTCGGCGTGGTCGCCGACGAGTTGGGCGATGTGTCCGTCGCTGGGGGGGCGTGTATGGAGGCGGTCTTTGAAGACGCCGATGCGCGCACCGAGGCTGCGATGGCGAGCCTCCTGGCCTCGCTGCGGGCCTGCCTGTCTCAAGACACCCACGAGGGGGACTCCTTCGACGATCCTCCGAAGCCCGAAGTAGAGCTGATCCTCATCGACTGGACCTACCTCGAGAGCGACACCGCAGACGGGGATAGCACGGGAGGCGGAAGGACAGCCATTACTTCAGACTCCCAGTCGATCGGCGCGCGGTAAGGGGCCTGGATGTCTGCTTTGGCCTGGCTCCACCACGCGCACCCCGCCGTCCCCCCAAGCCTGCTCCAGCCGCTGGTGGCGGCCCTCGATGATGGCCGTCTGCCCGCCCTCTCCGGGGTGGAGGCGCCGGTGGTCGCCCGCTGGCTCTACCGCGCAGCCATGGCCGGCTCGACCCGTTGGGGCCCGCTGGCGGTGGTGGACCCCGGGCGCCTCGGGCCCAATCCGAGCGTCGTTGTGGAGGAGCTGCTGCGCGCGGTGGTCGATGGCTGGCTCATCTTCGCGCCCGCCGGGCCTGCCGTGGTGGGCGCTGGGGAGGCCGGGGTGCGGCTCCTGCAGGCCAGCGGGGCGGCGCCCTGGCCGGTGGAGCCTGGGTTTGTCTCGGCCCTCCTCGAGGCCGACGCCATCCACCTCGTCGCCACCGACCCCGCGCTGGAGGAGGTGCGGCGCGCGCTCGCCGCCCATGTGGCGGCTGCGGGCCTGGTGCTGCTGACCGGCGCCTCGGGCACCGGAAAGGCCAGCCTCGCCGCCTGGGCCCACGCCGGCCGCGACCCCCGTCCGCTCAGCGTGGTCTATCCGGGAGGACCCGACCGGCCCCAGGATGGCTGCTGGGCGCTCTTTGAGGAGGTCTCCGAGCTGTCGCCCAACCAGGCGATGGCCCTGCGCCTCCACCTGGAGCGGCGCCTGCGACCAGTTGGGCCCCGACGGGCGGTGGCCGGCGCGCCGCGGCGCCATCACCCGGCCTTTGCGCCCATCCAGGGGGAGAGCGCGGCCCTCGCCGAGGTGCTCCACGCCGCGGTCACCGCGGCGCCCACGCGGATGCCGGTGCTGATCCTGGGCGAGCCGGGCACGGGCAAAGAGCGATTGGCGCGCGCCGTCCACGACGCCAGCGGTCGGCGCGGCGCCTTCGTGGGGGTCGACCTCTCAACCGTCCCTGAGAATCTGCTGGAGGGCGAGCTCTTTGGCTGGGTGAAGGGGGCCTTCTCCGGCGCCGACAAGGACCGAAAGGGGGCGATGCGCACGGCCGATGGCGGCACCCTCTTCCTCGATGAGCTGGGAAACCTCAGCCTCTCCGCGCAGTCGCGGCTCTTGCGGGCCCTGTCCGAGCAGGCGGTGCGGCCGCTGGGCACCGACGCGGTGATCCCCGTCTCGGTGCGGGTCATCGCTGCCACCAACGCGCCGGTGGAGCTGATGGCGGCCCGCGGCGAGTTTCGCGATGATCTGCTCAAGCGCCTGGACAATGTGGTGCTGCGCCTGCCGCCCCTGCGCGAGCGCGGCGACGACGTGCTCCTGCTGGCCGAGGCCCTGTGGCGGGAGGCGCGGCCGGGGCTGGGGCCGCAGTGGTGCGCCGCCGAGGCCAGAGAGGCCCTCCGCGGCCACAGCTGGCCCGGCAACCTGCGCGAGCTGATCGGCCTGATCGGCGCGGCTGCGGCCTCGGCGCCCTCGGGGCCGCTGCGGGCCACCGATCTGGGGCCCCTCGCGCCGGAGAACCGGCGCCCTGTGCCGCTCCTGGCCACCCACAGCGGTGACGGCCCGCCGGTGGTGGAGGGCCTGCTCCGCCCGCACCACCACGCCCTGTCGTCGGTGGTGCTCCGCCTGCCGCCCCTCGCGGCCCGCGGTGCAGCCAGCCTGCGCCACCGCCTGCTGCACGCCCTCTGCGGCCTGCCGCTGCGGGCCGACGCCCTGGCGCTGCTGGAGTCCCTGCCGTGGTGGGGCAACGGGCCCCAATTGGATGCGGTGGCCTCGGCCTTGCGGGCGGGGGCCGCTGCGGGGCCCCTCGACGCGGCGACGGTGCGGCGCCTGCTGCCCCAACTGGCGCAGGAGGGGGCGGCGCCGATCCGGGCCCTGATGCACACCACCCGGCGACCCAATGGCGAGGTGGGGGGCTGGGTGCAGGACTTCGAAGAGGCCGGCGTGCTGATCGGCCGGGCGCGCAGCTTTGGCGAGCTGGTGCGCGCGCTGGGTGAGACCCATGAGCGGGTGGCGGCGATCCGCGGTCACCTGGGGGCGGCCCCGCCGGGCTGCCTGCCGGTGGGCGACGAAGAGCGGGTGAGCCGCGCCCATGCGCTGGTGGTGCGGCAGGGTGAAGGCCTCGTGGTGGTGGGCATCCCCGGCGCGGTCGGCACCTTTGCGGGGCCGGTTCGCGGGCCCCTGCGGCCGGTGACCGTGGGGCAGCCGGTGTCGATTGGGCGGGCGGGGCGGCTGGAGATCGGCGC
>JBEIQK010000863.1:0-2655 GCA_040376505.1 Alphaproteobacteria bacterium
ACGGGATGCCCCTGATGAAGGGCGCGGTGCCCTTTGTCGACGACGAGAGCCTCACCGAGGGGCGCCCCTGGCTGCTCAGCGACAGCTTCGGCCACCTCGGCGGCGACGCCACCACCCGGCGCAACTTCGAGTGGCAGACCAGCAACCATCTCGGGCTGTCGCTGCCCGGCTTCTTCGGCGTGGCGCCCCAGCGCGTTCACCTCGGCCCCACCGCCGGCTTCGGGCTGCAGCTCACCTGGTGGGAGCTGTGGAAGAACCACGACCAGAGCACCGTCGCCACCGGCAAGGTCACCGGCGAGGCGGGGGTGGTCGCCGGCGCCCACTGGCGCGAGGCGCTGTACCTGCAAGGGCGGGGCACCCTGCACTACGATCTGTTTGGCATTCACCAGCGCCACCTCCACGCCACCGCCGTCGCCGGCGTCTTTCTGGGCGCGATCTCCGAGCAGCGGTGGGGGCTTGAGGTGCGCGGCGAGGCCGACACCGGCAACGACACCGTCACCACGCGCCACGACGAGCGCTTCACCGTGCAGGGCGTGCTCTTTGTGAAGGGCCGCGCCCCCAATGACGGCCCCGTCGACGAGCCCGGCGACCTCGACGATCTGCTCGAGCAGCTTCGGCGCTCCGGCGAAGAGACGCCGCTGTAGCCCGCTTCGGTTGGCGGGATACAGGCCGCTCCTTCTGTTGGAGCCGTCGATGGCCGAATCCACCTCCGCCGCGCCCGCCGATCTCCGCGTGGCCTTGCGCCACCACGCCTGGCGCTGGGCCGGCGCCCCGCTCTTCTTTAGCGGCGCCCTGATCTTCTTCTGGGCCTTCGGCGAGATCCCGCGCGGGGGCCGCCTCTTCACCGCGATGCTCGGCTTTGGCGGCATGATGATGGGCCTCACCGCCTTTGGCGCCAACCACGACGCCGCCGTCTCCTACGCCCTGCGCGCCCAGGTCGGTGGCGGCGAGCTGCCGCCCAAGCTGCAGGCCGAGCTCGACGAAGAGCTGCGCCGCGATCGCGAGGCCGTAAACGGCCTCAAGCCCTCGCCAAAGGTCGCCCTGGTGCTGCCTTTCACCGCCCTGGCCCTGCAGGCCTATGTGGTGTACCGCATCATCCAGATGTGGGGAGTGAAGGCTTGACCAACCGCATCGCCTACATCGGCGACGACCACCAGCTCTGGGTCATGAACATCGACGGCACCGGCCGGCGGGCCGTGACCATCGCCACCCAGGCCCTGGGGGGCTGGGGCAGCCGCGCGGGGGTCGAGACCAACGCCTGGCCCTGCTGGTCGCCCAATTCCCGCTGGCTCGCCTGCTTTCGCAGCACCCAGGGCGAAGACAGCGGCGGGCCCAGCAGCCTGCACGCCATCGAGGTGGACGGCGTCGAGGAGCGCGTGCTGGCCGAGCTCTCCGGAGACCTGCCCATCTACAGCCAGTGGAGCCCCGACGGCAGCAAGGTGGCCATCCTCGCCCAGAGCGAAGACGAGCTCACCCTCCAGGTCTGCGCCCTGGCAGACCTCGGCAAAAAGCGCCTCGTCGATGAGGGCGCGCCGCTCTTCTTCTCCTGGGTGCCCGCGACCGACGGCCTGCTCATCCACGCCGGCAACAAGAACGGCCGGCCCAGCCGCCTGATGGTGCGCCAGCCCTACCACGGTGAGGACTGCCTCTACCCCTCCACGCCGGGCAGCTTCTGCACCCCCGTCTTTGCGGGCGGGCGCGCCTTCTTCGTCAGCAGCAATGGCAAGGCCGCGGTGATCCAGTCCTGCGCCCCCGACGGCTCGGACCTGCGCGAGCACGTCGCGATGGACGGCCTCGTCGCCCTGCTGCCCTCGCCGGACGGCAGCCAGCTCGCCGTGGCCGCCGCGGTGGGCGGAGAGATGACCCCCTACGACGGCGTCTACCTGCTGCCCCTGGAGGGCGGGGAGCTGCGCCGCGTCGTCGAAGAGCCGCTGCTGGCCTTCTTCTGGGAGGCCGACGGTGGCGGTCTGCTGCATGTCTCGGTGGACGCCCGGCGCCAGACGCTGTGGTGGTGGCGCACCCGCTTCGACGAAGGCGCCAGCCGGCGCCTCGCGCCCTTCTGGCCCACCCGCGAGCAGATGTTCCACCTGCACTTCTTTGAGCAGTACGCTGGCAGCCACGCCAACCTCACCGCCGACGGCCAGACCCTCATCTACTGCGGCCACGCCGACCCCCGCGGCCCCCAGGCCGGCGAGAGCGGCCCCCAGGTCTTCGCCCTCGACCTGCGCCAGCCCAGCGCCCCTCCCTTGCCGATCGCCGCGGGCAGCTTCGCCGTCGCGGCCCCCCGCTAGGAGCGCCCATGTCGCTCGGCGATCTCGCCGCTGCCCTCCTCGTGCGGCCCTTGAGCCGCGTCTTTGAGGGCCCCATGCGCAGCGTGATGAGCGAGGTCCTGGCCGAGCGCGGCTACGCCAGCCCCGCCGAGCTGCGGGCCCTGCACGAGGCGATGCAGGCCCAGAAGGCCGCCGCCGCCGCCGCCGCCGCCCAGGCCGCCGCCACCGAAGCCAGCCTGGGCGCCCTGCGGGCCTCCCTCGATGGCCTGCTCGCCGAGCTGCGCGGTGAGGTGGAGCGCCGGCAGGCCGCCGAGGCGAAGCTCGCCGCCGCCGGCCCCGCTGCCGAGGCCTGCGCCGCGCCCGCCTGCGCCGATCCCGTCGTGGC
>JBEIQK010000753.1:0-3206 GCA_040376505.1 Alphaproteobacteria bacterium
GAAGGCCGGCCCTGGCAGGCCGATCGCCCGCCCGGCCACCGTGGGCCAGTAGCCCAGCGCCAGCACGATCAGGGGCAGGGCCGCCGCCCCGAAGAGCCAGCCCAGCCGCCCGCCCTTGCGCAGGCCAATCCCGGCGAGGATCACGGCCACGAGGCCCAGGTAGGAGGCCTTTGACGGCCGCACGGCCGCGAGGTGGGGCCAGACGAGGTTGAGCAAATCGGTGCCCGCCACCGGCAGGCTGTCCCAGTCGGGCCGCGGACCGGGCGGCCCCGGGGAGGGCGGCATCCAGCGGTGGGCCCAAAGCCCGCGCTGGCCGAGGAAGTCGAGGAAGCGCGGCAGCACCATCAGCAGGGCGATGCCCCCTTGGAGCAGCAGGGCCGGCCGCCGCCAGCGCCACAAGAGGGCCGACACCACGACAAGCTCGATCAACAGCGCAAAGACAGCGAGGTACCACCCCGAGAGCGCCGTGAGGCCGAGGGTGAGGCCGGCGCCGATCGCCCGCAGCCAGCCCCCCCGGCGCCCGAGGCCGATCAGCAGGGCGAGGTGCAGGGCCAGCCAGCCCACCGGCCAGGCCTCGGTGATGCCGAAGTCGATCACCCCCCAAAGCGGGGCCGCCGTGGCCAAACAGAGGGCGCCGGCCGCCGCTCCCGGCTCGCCGGCCAGCTCGCGGCCCAGGACACCCCCACCGATCGCGGCCAGCAGCACGTTCCAGAGGAGCATCCCCTGCCAGGCCACCAGGGGGCCAAGGCCGATCAGGGCCGCGAAGATCGGCAGGTTGACCGGATCCATCAAGGGCAGCGTGAGGCCCTCGGGCATGTTGACCAGCCCCTCCCCTCCCCCGCCGAGCCGCCGGGTGGCCCACCAGAACATCCACAGGTGGTTGTCGGTCTCCCCCACCGCCGAGCCCCAGAGCCAGTCGGCGCCGAGGCCGGCGGGCCAGGCCGCCAGCAGCACGCCCAGGGCCACCGCCCCCCAAAGCGCCAGCCGCACCGTCCGTGAATTCGACAAATGCGGATCGATCGAGGGGCTAGGTCGGGTCAAGGGATGCGCTCCCGGCGCTTGCTGGCGGTCGCTGTCCATGTTCTCCTGCCCCGTCGCGGCGCGCAGGTCGAGGTCTGGCTGGATCGCCAGCCGCCGATCCGAGGGCCGCCACCGAGGCCCCGATGCGCACGCCTGCCGCCCTGCTCTTCCTGCTCGCCTGCGACACGCCCGCCCCCGAGAGCCCGCCACGCGGCCTCGCCCAGATCGAGCCGGGGGCTCCGGTGGCCGGCATGGCCGATGGCCTGCTCGACTTTCCCGTGGGCGCCCCCCTCGGCGGCTACACCGGGCGCTGCAACTGCTTTGGCAACGCCGGCGAGGTCGACAAGCGGCAGAGCGCCTACATCAACAACTTCAACCCTTCGGCCGGCGTCCAGACCCGCTCGGCCATCCAGGCCTTGTGGCTGGAGAACGGCCAGGAAGACCTTGTCTGGACGAAGATCGACGCGATCTACTCCTACGATGGGCTGGTGGCCGAGCTCGGCGAGCGGCTCACCGCCGCCACCGGCCACGATGTGCGCGGCAAGGTGGTGGTCTCGGCCAACCACACCCACCACATGCCGGCCAACTACGAGGCCGGCCTCACCTGGTTCCTCGGCGGCGACCGCTACAACGAGGAGATCTTCCAGCGCATGGTGGCCAGCATTGAGGCCGTGGCCCTGGCGGCCTTCGAGGGCCGCGTGCCGGCGGCGCTTGGGCTGGGGATCGCCAAGGACTGGGACCCCGACGATCGCGTCTACCGCGACCGCCGCCCCGAGAACGACACGCTCGGCTTCTTCGACGACATCCCCGACGGCCCCTACAAAGATCCGTATCTGTACATCCTGCGCGTCGACACCGCGGCCGGTGATCCGATGGGCATGTTCTTCGCCCACGCCACCCATGGCACCATGCTCGGCGGCGACAACCAGCTCTGGAGCCGCGACGCCAGCGCCGGCCTGGAGGTGGCGGTGGCCGAGCAGTTCGACCGCCCCCTCGTGATCGCCCATGTTCAAACCGGCGGCGGCGACTCCAGCCCGGCCGGGGTGGATCGCGAGTGGGCGGCCCTGGAGAGCATCGGCGAATTCGGCGTCGACGCGGTGATGGCGCTCTACGAGAGCACGCCGACGTCGACCGCGCCGATCCGCCTGGAGACCGTCTCCCATGGCATCAGCCAGGCCCGCGAAGACATCCGGGTGACCCGTGGCGGAACGGTCGATCTGTACTACGCGCCGGTGAACCCCGACGGAAACCCCGACGACATCATCTACGGCCCCGATGGCGAGCTGCTCTCGCCCATCGACGAGATCAACGTGTCGAATGGGGCCGCCTTCTGTGGCGATGACAACGTGCTGATCCCCGGCACATCGGTGGGCTCCGAGGTCTTCCCCTACAACTCCTGCGTCGACGTCACCGTGATCTCCGCCGTCATCGCCAGCTTCTTCGACGTGCCCGACTACGCCGTGGAACTGCCTCTGATCGAGAGCCGCCGGGCCCAGGTGAGCGCCAGTCGGGTGGGCCCCCTGGCCATCCGCGAGGCCGACGGCAGCACCAGCCAAGACGACGTGCTCTTCGGCTTCTTCCCCGGCGAGCCCACCGCGCTGTACACCGAGCAGTTCCGACGCCGGGCCCAGGCCGAGCTTGGCTACGACCACGCCATCCCGATCGGCTACGCCCAGGATCACGAGGGCTACCTGCTCGTCCCCGAGGACTGGCTCAAGGGCGGCTACGAGCCGAACATCAACATCTGGGGGCCGCTCCAGGCCGAGTACCTGATGGAGGGGGTCTTCGACATCGCCGAGCGCTGGCTCGCCACCGACGCCATCGAGCCCCAGGACCCAGCCGGCGACTTCCCGATCAGCCCCTTCCCGCCCGAGCCCCTGCCCAACATCGCCCCCGACCTCACGCCCCTGGCCGGCACCCCCTTGGACGCCGTGCCCGAGTACCTCTACGTTCCGCTGCCCGGGCTCACCATCGAGGTGGCCCCCCCCGCCGTCGTCGCGCGCGGCGCCCTGGTGCAGTTCGCCTGGGAGGGCGGCGACCCCGGCGTAGACCTGCCCCACGTCGTGATCGAGCGCCAGGAGGGCTCCGCCTGGGTGCCGGTCAGCAACGCCGCCGGCCGCATCGTCTCCGAGGCCGATCACGACATCCTCCTCGTGCACACCCCCGACCCGCTCTACCCCTACACC
>JBEIQK010001120.1:0-1625 GCA_040376505.1 Alphaproteobacteria bacterium
ATCCGGGCACTGGAGGAAGGCGGGCCGCAGAGCTACATCGTGGCCTTGACCGCCAATGCCTTTGAGGAGGACCGGGAGCGGTGCCTTGCCTGCGGGATGGACGACTTTTTGGCCAAGCCGGTCCGGTCGGTGGAACTCAGGAGGGTCGTGGAGATGGCTCGCGATCGGCGAGGGCACGGCGGAGCCAGTCGAGGGCGTTCAGGACGGTCAGACAGCGAACCCGGTAACGGTCTCCGTTGAGCTTCAGCTTGCGGGCGTGGGTGCCGGTCGGGGTGGCGAGGCCGACGAAGATGTGGCCGGCATTGGGCCCGTCGGCGAAGCCGGTGACGCTGAGGGCATAGTCGGACTGGGCGCGGTCGCGGGCGCCGGCAGCCATGGCCAGGGCGGCTTCTTCGCTGACCGCTTCGGTGCCTTCGGGGACGCCCAGGAGCTGGGTCTTCATCTGGTCGGTGTAGGTGAGGAAACCGCCCTTGAAGTAGTCGCTGGAGCCGGCGATGGAGGTGATCTGCATGCCGAGCATGCCGCCGGTCATGCTCTCGGCGACGGCCACGGTCTGGCCCTTGGCGCGGAGGAGCTTGCCGACGACGACCTCGAGCGGGTCGCCGTTGGTGGAGTAGATCTTGTCGCCGATCAGCTCGGCGATGGGGTCGCCGACTTCGGCCAGGAGGGCTTCGGCTTCCTCGGCCGTTTCGCAGCGGGCGCGGAGGTGGATGTCGATGTCGCCGGCGGCGGCGAGGATGGTGGTGGCCGGGTTGGTGTACCTGGTGTAGATGGGGGCGATGAGGTGGTCGAGGTCGCTTTCGCCCATGAGGGCCACGCGGTACCAGCGGGTGCGGATGACCTGCGGGGGGAGCATGGCGGTGAGGCGGGGGATGAGTTCGGCGGCGACCATGGGCTTCAACTCGCGGGGCGGGCCGGGGAGGAGGACGAGGACGCGGCCGTCGCGGTGGAACCACTGGCCGGGGGCGGTGCCGTTGGGATTGGGGAGACGGTCGGCTCCGTTGAGGATGAGCGTCTGGCGCCGGTTGTTCTCGGTGGGGGTGCGGCCGAACTTCTGGAAGCGGTCGAGGATGGCTTGCCAGGCTTCCTCGCTGGGGGTCATGCCGACTTCGAGGGCGGCGGCGACGGCGTCGCGGGTGAGGTCGTCTTCGGTGGGGCCGAGGCCGCCGGTGAGGATGACCAGTTCGGCGTGGGCCCAGGAGTTGCGGATGGCGTCGGTTAGCCGCTGGCGGTCGTCCCCGATAATGGCCTTGGCGACGACTTCGATGCCGAGGGTGTTGAGCTCCTGGGTGAGGAAGAGGGAGTTGGTGTCGACCTTGTCAGGGGTCAACATCTCGGAGCCGACGGCGATGATTTCAGCGTTCATGGGGTGTTAGACCTCGTGGCGTTTGGGTGCTGCGGTGCGTTGATGGCGCGGCTTGGTCGCGCCGGGGAGGGCTTGGTGCGGGCTGGGCTGGCGCCGGCGTGGGGCCGGGGTGATCGGGTCTCAGAGGATGCGGGCTGTCGTCGCGTTTGGGGACACGCTGAAGCATGTCCCCGGAGGGGGGCGGTGCTGTGTGGGGGGCGGAGGGCCCCTCCCTTACGGTCGGGGTTCGGTACGGGGTGTCTGTGGGTGTGGGTTGGGA
>JBEIQK010000301.1:0-7263 GCA_040376505.1 Alphaproteobacteria bacterium
TCGAGAACGGTATCCCTTACATGGTGATGGAGCTGCTCGAGGGAGAAGACCTCGAGCACTTCGTCGAACGCAGCGGCCCGCTGTCACTCGATCGCACGCTCGAGATCCGCGCCCGCACCGTCGGCGAGGGCCACCCCGACACGATCCGCACCCTCACCCAGCTCGCCGCCTTGCACGAGTCGTCGGGCGCCCTCGACCTCGCGATGCCCTTGCAGGTGCGGGCCTTGGAGGCGCGGCGCCAGCTTCGGGGGGCCGACCACCCGGCCACCTTGCGGGCGATGGTCCGGCTGGCCAACACCTGGCGCGCGCTGGGCGATCTGCAGGGCGCGCGGCGGCTCTTCGTGCGTGCCCACAACGCCCGCCTGCGCATCCTGGGCGCCGATCACCCCGCCACCCTGCACACCCAGGGAAAGCTCGCCCTGGTGCTGGGGGAGCTCGGCCAGCTCCCCGAGGCCGCCCGCCTGCACGGCGAGACCCACGCCGCGCGGGCGCGGACGCTGGGCCCCGAGCACCCCGACACCCTCGCCAGCGCCCAGAACCTCGCCCTGGCCAAGGGGGCCCTGGGCGACCGGGCCGGCGCCCGCGATCTGTACGTCGCCTGCATCGCGGTGCTGGCGCGCACCCAGGGGAGGGACCACCCCGACACCCTGCGCGCAACCCAGAACCTCGCGAGCACCCTGCTCGCCCTTGGCGATCTGGCCGGCGCCCCACCCCTCTTCGAGCGGGTCCTCGACGCCCGCAGCCGCCAGTTGGGGCCGGAGCACCCCGACACCCTCAACACCCTACAGAACCTCGCCATCGCCACCAAGGCGCGGGGCGACCTGCAAGGCGCCCGTCGCCTCTACGAGCGCGCGCTGGAGGCCCAGATGCGCACCCTGGGCCCCCATCACCCGCAGACCCTCAACACCCAGCAAAGCTACGCCGCCACCCTGGCCGCCCAGGGCGACGCCGCGGGCGCCCACCGCCTCTTCTCCACCGTGCTCGCCCACCGCTCCCGGGCGCTCGGCCCCGAGCACCCCGACACGCTGACCGCCCTGCACAACCTCGCCAGCGCCCAGGAGGCCCGCGGCGATCTGCAGGGGGCGCGGCTCCTCTACGAGCGCGTCTACGAGGCCCGCGTCCGGGTCCTGGGCCCCGAGCACCCCCACACCCTGCGCACCGAACACAACCTCGCCGGCGCCCAACTCGGCCAGGGCGACCTCGTCGACGCCCGGGCTCGCTACGTCCGTGTGCTGGAGGCCCGCCAGCGCAGGCTCGGGCCCGAGCACCCCGACACCCTGCGCACCGCCCAGGACCTCGCCGGCGCCCACGTCGCCCTGGGCGAGCTGCCCGACGCCCGACGCCACTACGAGCGCGCGCTGGCCGCGATGATCCGCGTCCTGGGGCCCGAGCACCTGGACACCCGGCGCACTCGCTACAACCTCGTCCTGCTGCTCAAGGGGGTCGACCCGGCGGCCAGCCGCCCCCACATCGACGCCCTGCGACGCATCGGAGATCAGCCCGCCGCCAGCCTCTCCGCCGTGGAGCGCGAGATCCTGGCGGCCCTGCCGGCCCTCTCCGGAGGCGCCCGCGCCGCCACGCCGCAGCTCCCGGCCCTGCGCGCCCCCGCCAGCCCGCTCCGCCAGTTGGGCGTCCAGCTCCGCGAAGGCCTGTCGCGCCTCTGGGGCTGAGCCAGCCGGCCAGAGCAGCGATTCCGCGGCGAAGAACAAGATTGGGGTCTCCGGCCGCTAAGGTTTACGGGGCCTGCGGCGTGCTGCCTGTGAACCGAAGGAGCACCCCATGCAGATCTCTGTCGTCGGCGCCGGCCTGGGCGGCCTTACCGTCTCGGCCTTCCTCGCCCAGGCCGGCCACGCCGTCACCCTCTACGAGCGCAGCCAGCAGCCCGGCGGCCGCGCCCGCACCGACCGCCTCGGCGGCCGCCTCCTCAACCGCGGCCCCCACGCCCTCTTCACCGCCGGCTCGGCGGCCCGCACCTTGAAGCGCCTGGGCCTCCGCTGGCGGGGCGCCACGCCCCTCTCCGCGCCCCGCTTCCTCTGGGAGGGCCGCCTCATCGGCCTCTTCGGCGAGGGGCCCCTGGGACTGGGCGCGCTGTGGGGGGCCTTGCGCGCCGCCCGGTCGACCGCTCCCCTCGAAGGCACCGTCGCCGACTGGCTCGCCGCCCTGCCGGCCCCGACTGCCGGCCTGGTCGGCGCCCTGCTGCGCCTCTCCTCCTACTGCGCCGCCCCGGCCCTCCAGTCGGCCGCCGCTGCCCGGGCCCAACTGCGCTGTGCCCTTGGCGGCGTGGCCTACCTCGACGGCGGCTGGCAGCAGCTCGTCGACGGCCTCGCGGGCTGGCCCGGAATCACACGGCGCCTGGGCGACGATCAGTCCGCCCTGCCCGATGGCGACGCCGTGGTGCTGGCCGGCGATCCCGCCCTGGCCCGCCGGATGGGGGTCGCCCTGCCCGACCTCGTGCCGGTTCGGGCCGCCACCCTCGACCTCGCCTTGTCGCGCCCCCTCGCCACCCGCTTCGTGCTCGGCCTCGACGCCCCCCTCTACCTGGCCGATCATGGACAGACCGCCGATCTGGGCGGCCCGGTGGCCCATGTCGCCCGCTACCTGCACCCCGAGGAGCCCGATGTGAGCGTGCGCGAGAGCCTGGAGGGCCTGCTCGAGGCCGCCGACCCCGACTGGCGCTCGGCGGTGATCGAGGCCCGCTTCCTACCCGCCCTCACCGTCACCCACCGCGTCGACCGGCCCGGCGAGCGGGTGCCCCTCCGCCACACGGTCGACGGCCGGCCCGTCTTCCTCGTCGGCGACTGGGTGGGCGAGGAGGGCATGCTCCTCGATCGTGCGCTGGCCAGCGCCGCTGCGGTGGCCGACGCCCTGGGCCCGGGTGAGGATCGCGCACGATGACTCCCCACCAGGCGGCCACCTTTGCGGCCCTCCGACCCCGCCTCTGGGGCCTCGCCTACCGCATGACCGGCGCCGTTCAGGAGGCCGACGAGGTGGTGCAGGAGGTGGCCCTGCGCCTGATCGAGCGCCCGCCGCGGCGGGAGGGCCCCTTGGAGGGCTGGCTGATCACCGTCGGCCTGCACTGCGCCCGCGACCGTCTGCGCAAGCGGCGCCGCGAGACCTACGCCGGGCCCTGGCTGCCGAGCCCGGTCGCCACCGAGCGCCTCGCCGACGAGTCCCTCGCCCTGCGGCAGACCGCGACCTGGGGCTTTTTGCGGGCGGCCGAGGCCCTCTCGCCCACCCAGCGCGCCGTCTTCCTCGCCCGCGAGGTGCTGGAGCTCAGCGCCGCCGAGACCGCCGCCGCGCTCGGCAGCACGCCCGGGGCCGTCGACGTGGCCCTGCACGCCGCCCGCAAGCACCTGGGCGCCGTGCCCCTTCGCCCGCGTCGCCGCGACGACGCGCTGCTGCTGGCCTTCCTGGGGGCCCTGCAGGTGGGGCAGGTCGAGCTGGCCGCGGCGATGCTGCGGCCCGACGCTGTGGCGCTCAACGACGGCGGGGGCAAGGTCCTGGCCGCCCAACGGCCGGTGTTGGGCGCCGCCAAGGTCCTGCGCTTCCTGGGCCGCCTGGAGCGGGGCTGGCCCGGGGGTCCCCGCCTGCGCCTCGCGCGCTGCAACGGTCAGCTCGCGCTCCTGGGCGAGCGGCGTGGCCCGCCGGCCCACCTCCGCCAGCCCATCCGCTTTGCCCTGCTGGGCGAGGTCCATGCGGGCCGGATCAGCGCGCTGTGCGTCGTGCTGTCCCCCGACAAGCTCGCCCATCTCTGGCCTTGAGGGGGCGTCCCAACGAGCGGCGCGGCTGAGCGAACCCGGACGGTCGCCCGCCGCCAGTCGGCGAGAGGCCCGGCTTTTCCAAGGCCAGGGGCAGCGATCAGTCGCCCTTGGGCGCCGGGGAGGACCACGCGAGGCCCAACGTGGCGCGCAGATCGGTGGGCTGCACCCCGGCGCTGTGCACGGCGTCGTGCGACAAGATGCCCGAGGCGCGCACCGACAGGGGACCGGCCACCTTGAGGTCGCCGCTGGCGTCGAGCAGGGCGCGCCAGTCTCGCGGCTCCACAGGGTTCACCAGGGCGCTGCCGACAAAGCGGCCCGACACCTTGCTGCGCGGCACCCGAAACCAGCCATTGCTCTGCACCACCACCCGCGGCACCACCCGGGGGTCGCCGCCCTCCGCGAAGCCCGGCTCGATCGGCGTGGTCGCGAAGTCGGTGCGCTCCACCTGTCCGCCCAGGGCGACGCGGATGAGCTTGTCGGTCTTGCGCACCGGCGCCACGCCAAAGCCGGCGCCAGCGTTGAGTCGACTGTTCACGCCCCGGAGCTGCGACCGCTCGGCCCGCGCCACGCCGAGGACATAGGTCTTTTCGCCCACATAGTAGAAGGGCAAGGCCATCGCCGCCAGATCGTCGCCCACCCGCAGGTAGGGCAAGCCCGGCGCCGGCACGATCCAGAGCCGAAAGGCCGTGCCGACCGCATCGTAGCCGGCGCGGGCCCCGGAGTCAGACAGACGAAGCTGCCCCTGAACCTGGGCCTGGGTGAGGTTTCCGGTGATGCTCGACCCCGACAGCGAGACATCGAGGCGTGGCGGCGCCGACCCGCGATCCTGGGAACGGGCGGCGTTCATACACAGAGAGGCGACCAAGAACAGCAGGGCGAACATTCCAGCTCCGCGCGGGGATCGGGACGCATCGCGCGCCCCCAGCGAGGCCGAGGCTATCCGAACGCACCCGTCGCGCCCGCCCGCCTCACCGCTTTAGAGCCGCGCCGCGCTCGGCCAGGCGGCAGGCCCACCCCGACGGCCTCGGCGCGCGCGATCTCGGGCAGGGCGCTTCCCTCCGGATCGGCGCCCGGCCGACGCAGCCAGCCCGGCGCGCCGGTGTCGACGAGCCCGGCGCCGCCTGCGTCGGCGGCGCCACCGACGAGGCGGGCGGCCCCGAGGTCGCCGGTGGCGTCGCTGCGGGAGGCGGTTGTGCGGTGGGATCGCGGCCCCCCCACCTGCGCCAGCGTCGCGCGGCGCCAAATCCAGGCCAGAGGCTGCTCCGCGGCGCAGTCAGGCCCTCCACCGTCATGGACAGGGAGCCCCGGTCGCAGGCGTCTCTCTCTGCTCCCCCACCGAAAGCGCAGATTACACGAACTCTTACCAGACAAACCAGACGACGGGGGGAGCGAATGCGGCGGTCTCCCTTGGGTGGAGCGATGTCCCTGCGGCGTCGTGCCGCCTGCGATCCTCCTCGTCAAGGGGCCCAGGGTGGCATTTCAGTCAATGGCCGTTGCGCCCCACGCACGTGCGCGGTGAGTGGACCACATTAGCCCGGCGCCGCTCTCTGGAGGCGCGATGGTTCGTTTTCTCTTCTCTCTCACGGCGCTCATCCTCGCCTGCTCATCCGACAAAGGCGATGACACCAGCGTCATGGAGTCGGATGCCGACGCCGATGCCGACGCCGATGCTGATGCAGATGCAGATGCAGATACAGATGCAGATGCAGATACAGACGCCGACGCCGACGCCGATGCCGACGCTGACGCTGACGCCGACATTGCTGTGATCGACATCAACGTCGCCGACTACTACCCGGAAGGCGTGGCGATTGATCCCGCCACCAACCTGCTCTATGTCGGCTCCTTCGCCACCGGCGCCATCTGGCAGGCCGATCTGTCGACCGGCGCCACCCGTGAGCTGATGGGCGCCTTCGCCGCGGGCGGCGGCCTCGCCGGCCTCAAGGTCGCGGGCGGCGCCCTCTGGGCCTGCGTAAACCCGGCCGACGTCTCCACGCAGGCCTCGGCCCTGGCCCAGGTGGACCTGTCCACCGGCGCCGTGCTGGCGACCATCCCCTTGGAGCTGTACACCTTCTGCAACGACATGACAGTGACGGCGGCGGGCGATGTCTATGTCACCGACTCCTTCCAGAGCCTCATCTTCAAGGTGCCGGCCGGCGGCGTCGCCGCCGAGCGCTGGTTCTCCGACGCCGCCTACGCACCCGCCCCCGGCGCCTTCGGCTTCAACGGCATCACCCAGACCGCCGACGGCGCTGGCCTGCTCGTCGGCCGCTTCGACACCGGAGAGCTGCTGCAGATCGACATCCAGAGCGACGGCACCGCTGGCGTGGTGACCCCGCAGACCCTCGACACCGCCATCGCTTACGGCGGCATCGACGGGCTCGACTGGGTGGACGGCGCGCTCTACGCGGTGCGGGACTACCAGCTCGTGCAGCTCACCCCCGATGGCACCGCCTGGACCAGCACGCCCGCCGCGCTGAGCCTCGACGCAGCCACCACCTTCGCCGCCGACGCTGCGCGCGACCTGTGGGTGGTGGAGTCCCAGTTCTCCAAGCTCTTCGACGGCGACGACAGCACCAACGGCACCGCGCCCTACCGCGTCGTCCGCTACTCGCCCTGATCGACGCCGGCCCGCAGCGCCGCCGCGGCCGGGCCCCGGCTCATCCGCGCGAACGCGCGTCGAAGAGCCGGCCGACCTCGGTGGCGAAGCAGCGGGCCGCCTCCTCCCGCCCGGTCAGCAGCTTCGCCATTCGGTAGGCCTCCAGGATCGGCGCCCACAGCTCGCCGGCGACGGCGATGCGGGCGTCGCGCAGGAGCTGGCCCTCCCGCGCGTTCTGGATCAGCGCCACATCGAGGGCCTCCATCTGCTCCAGCTTGTCTTTAAGCGCGCCCGGGTCGATGTGGGCGATGGTGGCCAGCACCGGGTGGGTCAGGGCGAGCTGGAAGTAGGTCTGGCAGCCGATCAGGAAGGCGTGGGGCGGCCGCGGTGTGCGCGACCGCTCGGCAGCCGTGAGAAAGGGGCAGACGCGGGCGAGCCGATCCTTGCTCTCCATCCGAGCGGCGGCATGCTCGCGGAGGGCGGTGAGGGTGCTGGACATGGGGCCTCCTCGCGGACGAAGTGGGTGGGGCCGTCCGCGCGTCGAGGGCGATGCAAGCGCCGTGCCAATGGATGATCAAGGCGCTACCCGTTGTCGTTAGGTGACAGCCGTCAACCGTTGTCGGGCGCTTCACCAACGAGGAATGGCAGCCCCCCCGGCGGTCCAGGGTGGTCGAACCACGGCCTGGGTGGGGTCCAACCCCCCTTTTTGGGGGTACCCCACACACTCCAGAGAGGTCGAACCACACCCGGCAGGGGGTCACCCCACCTCAAAAGGTGGGGGCCCCCACCCCGGGGCGAGCTTGGACCTCGGCCCGGAGAGGAACCTCCTCCCCCAAGAGGACCCCGACGGCGACGCCGCGCCTGTCGGTCAGGCCCGCGCGTCGCCCACCCCCTCCGGCGCCA
>JBEIQK010000600.1:0-4154 GCA_040376505.1 Alphaproteobacteria bacterium
CCCTTGCCCTTCTGGGCCGATCGGGACGGCGACGGCTATGGCGACGAGTCCACCCTCGTTACCGCCTGCGCCGCCGGCCCCGGCGCCGGCGGGCTGGGCGGCGACTGCGACGACACCGACCCCACCGCCCACCCCGGCGCCACCGAGCCCTGCGACGGCATCGACCACGACTGCGACGGCGCCGCCTCAGACACCCCCGGCGCCAGCCCTGCCTGCGCGGTGGATTCCTGTCTGACCGCCCGTGATCTCGGTCTGTCCACCGGACCCACCTACCTCGCCCTCCCCAGCGGCGCCGTCTCGTCTGTCTACTGCGACCAGGACACCGACGGCGGCGGCTGGACCCTTGGCTTCCTCCGCAACAGCGCCGCCACCGGCAGCCAGGGCGACTTCGGCGCCGCCGACGAGGGCCTCACCGCTCTCGCAGTCGACCCGGCTCTGGCCAGCGCCGCCGCCACCGCCTCCCGCGGCTGGCTCGACCTCAACGCCTACGCCTGGTCCGAGCTGCGCGTCGCCGCCTACGCCGCCGGGGCGCTCAGCTACCGCTCCGAGCTCATCCTTCGCACCCAGCTTCGCCTCGCCTTTGGCGAGCCTGGCTACCTCCTCTACGGCGGCGACAGCCCCTACGTCTGGTGCGGCGGCCCCGCCAGCTATACCGACGCCGGCGAAGGTGCTGTCAACAACCCTGCGGGCGCAACG
The DNA here is from genome assembly GCA_040376505.1 of Alphaproteobacteria bacterium. GTDB lineage: Bacteria > Myxococcota_A > UBA796 > UBA796 > UBA2385 > JBEIQK01. The sequence goes on from JBEIQK010000600.1 coordinate 697, forward strand.
CTCGACTGCAAGGGCCACAGCGGTCTGGGAAGTGGCTGGGACTTCTCCGAGAGCGAGCTTGGCAATACGGGACTCACCCTCTGCGGCAGCGACGGCGCCAACATCCTTGCCTCTTCCTGGGCTGGGGGGTGGGTCGCTTATGGTACTCCCGGCGGCGCGCAGGCGCTCTGGGTGCGCTGAGAGGGCGTCCTCGTCGAGGCGGTGGCCCACCTTGCTGACCTTGCCCGGGGACAGTTCGGCCGCCACGGCGAGGGCCTGCTGACGCCACCACCGGGCGGTGTCCACGACGAGCAGGCGGGCGACGCGGGCGTAGCGGGGCGTGAAGGCGGGGGTGGCCCTCGGCGTGCAGGTGCCGGCCGGGGCGTGAATCGCCGCGTTGCCGGCGAGGTCGACCCAGGAGCCCAGGGTCGGCGGACCAGGCCCAGGCAGCAGCGCCCATGGGGGCACCATGAGGAGGGGGTGGGGTTGGCCCAGCTTGCCGGGTCCACGAATGCAGATACCCGGCGTTGGTCAACAACAGCGTTGGCGCCCATCCGTGGCTCAGCCCGCCGAGGTCGCCCACACAGACTGTCTGACGGTAAAAGGCACCGACAAGGTGCCTCCAACCGTTCGGCCCACCTTGGACCGCGGCAGAATGCACAAAATCTGTGGCCCCTCCAGGCTGGAGAATTGGGCTGGACTACGGTGATGGTCTCGCGACGAGCGGACGAAGGCACTCAGTTGCAGGGCTCGGGTGGCCTTTGAAAATCCGCATAGCACAACCACCAGTTCGTGCACACCCAAATTGCATACCTTCTTTGTTTGCACTTTCTTAGCGCGTCTGCACACACACGCGTCCGTTCGCGCTATCTGAGCAGGCAGTTGCCGGTTCTTCCCAACCCGCAATTTCCAGGAGCACCATGCAAACCGCCAAACCCTTCGCAGTTCTCGGTCTCAGCGTCGTCGCGCTCAGCGTTTCCACGCCAGGCATCGCCGCTGACGGAAAGGCCATCGTCGCGATCAGCTCGTGCTCAACCTCAGGGGGTACCGCGGCAGTAAGCAGCGGTCGCCTGCAAAACACTTCCACCTCGGCGGCGCTCTCTGCCACCTGCGGGCTCATGGTCGACGGCGGAACGCCCTTCTCCTTTAGCAAAACCGAGGTTTGGGCTATCGACCTGAATGGGTCTGCGTCCGTTTCGTGTACGCAGTATTCCCGTTCCCAGAGCAGCTCTTCGATCAGCACCTCCAGTAGCGCCTTGTCCTACCCGAGCACGGCGGGCTCTTCGTCCACCTACACCTCGTCTTCTCCCATTTTGCTTAGCGGGGGAAGCGGCAGCGGCTACACCTTCTCCCACTCCGCTGCTGTCTGGAACTATGTGACCTGCTCCCTTCCGGCTGCCTCGGGCAGCTCTGCAAGCAGCCTGAGCACGATCTTCTACGAAGAGTCCTGAGCGGGTCCTGGGGAATCAATGAAGAGAAACCTGGTCTGGGTCTGTCTGATTGTAGGCGCTGTCCTGTTGGTAGGTGCCCTTCAATGGACGGGCGACCAGAAGTCAGGCGAGGACTCTCTGCCGAATTCGCCTCAAAATCCGGTAAACAGTAGGCGTTCTGCGCGTTCGGAGCCCACGGTCCCGGCGCCCCAGGGCACGCCGATCCCCGCGGCGCGCGCCGTGGCGTCGGTGGAGCCTACGCCCAAACCCTTGAGCCCCACCGAAGATGTGGTTCGGCACCAGGAAGACGCGGAGCATCAGTTGGCCTCGGAGCCTGTTGATCCGCGATGGGCAGCCACCACAGCCAGCGCGATCACCGAGGAGGTCGGCCAGCTGGCAGGCGTGGACCTCGTGGAGCTGGAATGTCGGTCCCAGAGTTGCTTTGTCGAGTTGGGCTTCGAGCCCGAGGAGATGGACCCGACCGCGCTGGCCGATCGACTTAGCGTCATCGCCCCGTGGCCCGCCTACGTGGTGTCGGAGGTCCGAACAGAGCCACCGTTCGAGGCATGGGCCTGGCTGCGGCAGATCGACGCCAAACCCGACTGACCCCCTGGGTTGGTTAGTCTGTCTGCCGTCGCCTCGACGGACCCTCTACGGTTTCTGACCGTCCTCCGTACTGTTCAGCTTCCGCAGGTTGTCAGCCGTTCGCCTTCCGACCCTCAAGGCGCGGCGGGCTGCCCCTGGGCAGCAGCCCCTTCCACCAAGGTGCCGCGCAGCGCGAAGCTGCGGCGCGTGACGGCCCCACCGGTGTCTTCGGCGTCCACCACCAGGCTGTGAGCCCCCGGCTCCAGCTCCAAGGTGAGGTCCAGCGAGAGCCGACGCGCGCTGCCCGGCCGCCAGGCGATCTTCTCGTGGTCGAGCCAGACGATCATCGAGCGCAGGAGCTGATCGTCGGTGGCGCGCAGGCTCACGGTGACGGGGCCGGTGGGCGCGATGAGGGGCACGGTGCCCTCCACCACCGGGGCCTGCAGGCGAACCGGCGGCCCCTCGGCCGGGAGCGAGAAGGGCAGGCGCACGACGCGGCCAAAGGGGTCGGCGAAGAGGCGCAACTCGCCGCTGAGGGGCTGCTGGCCTTGGAGGCGCAGGGATGTGTCGCGGCGCTGGGTGGCCTTGGCGGCGAGGGCGCCGATCGAGAGCTCGGACTGGCCGAGCTCGGCGCGGCTGGCCTCGTCGAGCACCACGCGGGCGCGCACATTGCTGAGGGCGGCGTCGCCGGCGTTCTCCACCGAGACCTCGAGCCGGCGGGCGTTGGCGGGGCCCACGATGTCGGCCACCACCACGAGGGGCGGCGGGCTGCGGCCGATCACCCGGAGTTGGGCGGGCTCGGCGAGGACGGGGGTGCGCCGGTGGGCGACGACGGTGAGGCTGATCTCGTCGGCGCGATCGGGCTCGTCGGCGGAGAGGTTGGCGAGCACGCTGCCGTAGCCGACCTCGCCGGGGGCGATGGAGCCCACCGGCAGCACGAGGTCGTTCCAGGGCAGGCTGGCGTCGTCGGTGCCGAGGTGAACGCGCAGGCGGTGCAGGGTGCCGCTGCCCTGGTTGGTGACCTCGGCCCGAAGCTCGACCTTCTCGCCGGCCAGCACGGGGTCGACGGCGACCAGCTTGACGGCGACGTCGATGGGCTCGCCGCCGGAGGGGGCGGGCGACCAGTTGATGCCGCGAAGCTGGAAGGTGTCGACGAGGCGCTGGTCTTCGGCCTTGTTGAGGGCGGGCTGCACGGCGCGGATGGCGGCCAGCAGTTGGGTGCGGGTGGGGCCCTGGGTCTCGAGCAGCACCCGCTCGGCCACGCGCTCGGCGGCGTCTTCGCCGGTGGGCAGGGTGCTGTTGCGCCAGCCGGGCTCTTCGTCGACGAGGAGCAGCCCGCCGGCGGCCTGCTTCATCGGCATCGCGACGCCGCCGCGCGAGAAGGTGGCCGACTCCAGCCAGAGGTCGGGCTCGAGGCCGACGCCGGGCTGGATGCGGTAGTCGCCGGGCAGGAGGTAGCGGCCG
>JBEIQK010000263.1:0-7941 GCA_040376505.1 Alphaproteobacteria bacterium
GGTGGCGCCCGTAACCCCCACCTGCAAGGCCCGCGGCGTCTCGGCATGACGCGCGAGATCGTGTCGGGTGCGGTGGTGGCGCAGGGCGAAGACGCTGGCCAGGGTGCGGGCGGCGAAGCCATCGGCGGCAAAAGCGAGCGCCCCCACGTCGTAGTCGATCGCGTCGGTGAGCGTGCTGCCCGTGGGTGTGTCGACAAAGCGGTGGGTGTGCACCCAGTTGCGAAAGGGCCCCTCCTCCATGCGATCGACGAAGCAAGCGCCGGGCACATAGCCCTCATGGCGGGCCACATAGCGGCGGTGAAAGGGGCCGAAGGGCATGGAGAGCACGACCCGGCCGCCGTCTTCGAGGATGGTGCGGGCGCCGGGGGCCAGCTCGCGCTCGACCACCTTCACGTCCTGGAAGGGCGGGGTCAGTCGCTCGAAGGCGCCGGGGGCGGCGTGCCAGTCAAAGGCGCGGGCCGCCGAGACAGGGAGCTCAACAGACTGTTCAAAATGGCTCATCGGGCGTACTCGGCGAGGTAGGGGGCCAGCTTCATCTTCTTCATCGTGCTGTCGCTGCTCATGTAGCGGATCGAGCCAAAGATCGGCCGCACCGGCGCCCAGGGGCGGTCGTAGCGCCCCATACACCAGGTGATGCCGCTCACCGAATTGGGGTCGCGGCCGTCGGTGGCGAAGCGGTTGTTGAGCGAGAACATCGTCTCCAACGCCACCTCCGGCGAGGGCGTCCACTCGATGATCTTCTTGCCCCAGAGCATGCGCAGGTAATTGTGTATGATCCCATCCCGGCGGAGCTGCCGTTGGGCGGCGTTCCAGACGGGGTCGTGGGTCTCGGCCTGGTTGAGCTGCTCGAAGCCATAGCGCACCGGCCGCGGATCATCGCGGTGGGCGTCGAGGGTGGCCCGCGCCCAGGCCGGCAGGCTCTCGTAGGAGGTGCAGTCGGGCATGCGGTAGGCGGTGGTGTAGCCCAACTCGCGCCAGACGATCAGCTCGTCGATGAAGGACTCTGCGGCGGGGCCCATGCCCCAAAAGCCCTCCCTGCTGGCGGTGGCCTTGGTGGCCATTCGGTCGATCGACCAGTCCACGCTGGCGGCGACCCGGTCGAAGACCTCCCAGGCGGCGATCTGTCCATGGTGCAGGTAGGGCGACAGGCCGCTGGCCCGGTCGGCCACCACATCGCTGCGCTCCTCGGCGTATTTCGGCAGACCCTGGCGGAGGAAGCGCTGCAGGCGCGCCTCGGCGGCGACCGGTCCGCCCCGCAGACCCACCGGCGCCACGCTGTGATCGATCGGCAGCGCGGCCAGCGCGCCCGGCCCGCGGGCCAGCAGGTCGGGGCTGGCGGCCGGCCAACGGGTGAACAGACCCTCCGGCGCCGCTGCGAGGCGACCGACCCGACCGGCCAGCGGGTCGGCCTGGGGGGCCTCCACGAGGTGCCCCGCGATGATCTTCTGCATCGCGCGTCGGAAATGAACGGCCGCCGAGTGGGGGGCCGCCACCGCCGAGAGGGGCACGAGGCCCACGCTGTCGACGGCCTCCAGGCGACAGGGGCAGCGGGCGGCCGCGGCGGCGACGAGGCGGGGCAGAAAGAGCAGCGGCGCTTCGTCGGTCACCACCACCGCCGCCCGCGCCCACCAGGCCTCCAGCAGGCCCTTGCCGGCGCCTGGGCTCGGCTCCACATAGGGGTGGTAACGCACGCCGGCCTGGGCGAGGGGCTCCACCTTGTCGGCCATGCCGTCGATCACCAAGGCGTGGTGCCGATCGGCGGCGAAGGGGTAGTCCACGTTGAGGGCTTCGAGCACCACCAGCGGCAGGCCGAGCTCATCGGCCCAGTGCAGCGCCCGCTCCAGGCCCTGGTTGTAGCGCAGGCGCCGGGCGCCGAGCATCCAGTAGAGGACATAATCGCCGCGACGGCGCACCACGCCTGCGTTCTTGACGTGAATTCGACTGGGGGGGACCATCGCTTCTCGACCTCGGCCGGTGCTTAGCCCCCTACGGCCCGGCGGTCACGCACCTTGAACAGGTTTTGAAGAAGAAACCAGCCCGGCCAGCCAGGCGGCGTAGGGGGCGCGCCGGGCCTGCTCCACATGGGCCGCGCGGGCCTGCAGGGTGTCGGTGGGCAGGCCCAACTCCGCCGCGACCGCGATGGCAGCGGTCAGCTCGGCCTGGGACTGGTCGAAGAGTCGGTCCCAGGCGCCGCTGCGCAGGGCCTCGCCGCGGCTACCGCCGACGAGATGACAGACATGGGTGATGCGGCCGGCGGCCCGGTCTTCATCGAGATCGGCGAGGTCTTCGAGGAGCTGGTGCGCCCGCAGGAGGGGGTCGATCAGCCGAGGCAGCTCGCCGGCGAGGCCCCACCGATCCCCCAGGGCCAGCACGGCGAGGCCGGGCAACAACACCGGGCGGGCGCCATCGAGGATCTGTTCAAACTGGGCGGCGGTGGGCGCCTGTCCGCGCAGGCTGCGCTCCAACAGCAGCGCCTCCTCGGCGGCGGCCCAGCGGGCGTCAAAGGCCGTCCAGAAGGGGTGCTCGCCGGGGATGTGCAGCCGCAGCAGGCCGCTGTGGCGCCGAAAGAGCGCCCGGCCCAGCAAAAAGACGGCGCCGGGGTCGGAATCGCCCTCGTCCACCAGATCATCGGCGAGGCGGGCGTGCAGGTAGCCGCAGACGGCGCTCTCCAGCAGGTCGAGACGAACCTCGGCCGAGAGCGGCAGCCCCAGCCCTTCACAGAGCCATCGCGGCAGGTGGATCACCGGCTGAGACTGAGGGCTCATCCAGGTCTGGCTCTGGCGATCGGTCTGGCGGCCCCCGGCGGCCATGAAGCGGCCCCAGGCCGCCCCGAGCTGCGGGGTCAGACCTGCGCCAAAGGCCGCCACCCGCGCCGTCAGAGCATCCATCACAGTCCCCGGTAGAGGGCCTTGATCTGCCCCGCGTCGCCGAGACGATCCCAGACCGTATCGTAGGCCCAGTGGGAGACCTTCACCATCAGGTCGAGGTCGCCGGCCCCCACGCCCAGGCCGTAGACGATGCGATCGCGCACCCAGGCGGCTTCTTCGAGGCCATGAACCTCCAAGCCGCCCTTGGTCAGTCGATCGAGCACCGGCTTCGCCCGCCGGGCCAGGGAGACCGCCGGCTCGCCCGGCAGCACCGGCACCCCCGCGTCACCCATGGCGATCTCCACGAGGCGCCAGCCGTCTTCGATGCGCGTGGTGGGCGCCACATCGAGGAGGGGGTCGCGCAGGTGGCGCACCAGCAGGAGGCGCTTGATCGGTCGCCAGAAGACGATCAGGGCGGCGATGAGCATGGCCAGCACGGTGAGCAGCGTGGTGAGGAGATCGATGCCCTGCTGGGCGGCGGGCTGGAGGTTCTGTTCGATCTCCTCGCGCACATTGTCGACCTTGTGCCGGGCCCGGTCCTTCATCGAGGAGGACTGCTGCTTCTCGCGGCGCTCGCGCTCCTGGCGCTCTCTCTCGCGCTTCTCCTCCTCTTTGCTCTTTTTCTTCTTCTTTTTGTCTTTCTTTTTGTCTTTCTTCGGGTCTTTCTGCTGCTGCTCCTGCTGATCGGTCTGCTCCTTGCCCTCGTCGGCCGGCGCTGTGCGCCAGAGGAAGGGCGCCACCGCCGCCGTCCCCACCGCGAGGCCCGCCGCCATCATACACAGAAGCACCCAACCCAGGCAGGAGAGCCGCGGTCGTGAGGCCCCCTCCTCCTTCACCGAACCCCGCATCATGCCGCGCTCGGAGCGACGCCAGAGGTGCAGCCGATGCCCCTCACGGCTGACGAGGTAGGCCAGCATCAGGGCGATGCCCACCCCGAGGGTGGAGAAGGTGAACAGATCCCAGATCACCCACTTGTCGCCCGCCTGCCAGGCCGACACCTTGCCCTTGCTCTCGGCCATCACGATGGCCGTGCCGGAGGCGTAGATGATCGGCACCCAGGTGGCATACAGCGTGCGGTTGGTGGCGAGGCTCCAGGCGCCGCCCATCATGAACATCGGGCCCAGAAAGACAAAACAGAGGATGAGCATCGCCAGCGGCGCCGCCGCGAAGCTGACGGCGGCAGCACCCATCACACCGAAGAAGACGCCAAAGGTCCAGGTAAAGGCCCACAGGGCGAAGAGCACCCAGTCGCGCACCCGCAGCAGGGCCAGCACCTGCCCCAGGGCGACACAGACCACCGTGGGCACCCCCATACAGACCAGCGCCAGCACCGAGCCGCCGCTGGGCTCGGTCCAGAGCACGGCGAGAGAGAAGGCGCCGAACATCGCCAGCAGGAAGATCCAGTAGGCGATCAGCGGTCGGGAGAGCTCGCGGGCCTCTTCCCACAGCCGGCTCCAGATCGAGGACTCGAGCTTGGGCGCGCCGGCCGACACCATCCGGGCGCTGGGGCGGGCGCTCATGAGCCCTTCCCCACGAGGCCCACCAACCGGTGGCCACGACCGCCGGGCTCGAGCCGGTAGACGGCCTCGCCGCGGGTGAGCAGGGCGTCGAGGCAGCGCCGGCCGTCGTAGCGGGCGAGGCGCCGCAGGCGGTCGCGCGCGTTGGCCTCGGTGTTCAAGCGAAACAGATCCGTCCACTGACGGATGAAGGCGTTCTCGTCGCTGCCAGCGGCGGCGGGCAGGCGGAAGATGCGCAGCAGCAGCCGAAGGCTGGCCCCCGGCCCCGGCCCCACCCACTGCTCCCAAACCGCCGGCTCGCGCTCACCCAGGGCCTCGATGGGCGGCAGGTAGATCCAGGTGAAGGCGGCCATGCCCATCTCCTTGCGGGCCGGCGGGTGAAAGAAGCGGCTGGTCACCACCACCGCCTCGATGCCCTGGCCCAACTGTCCGAGTGCGGCCTGTAGATCATAGCTGCCCTGCCAGCAGGCCCGGGCGCCCAGATCCTGCCAGCGGCGCGGGTCGGAGGCGCTGTCTACCCGCTCCACGCCAATGTTCCCGCGGCCATCGTCGACGGCGGCCACCAGGGTCACCTTGTCGCCGCGCCCCACCAGCTCATTGCCCAGGCTCAGCCAGGTCTCCACCAGGGCATCGAGGATTCGGCCGAGCCCGACGGCGTCTTCGAGGATCTGTCCACGAGGCAGAAAGGAGTCGAGCAGCAGCACCACCTGGCGGGTGCTGGTCTCCTTGGTCTCCGGCATGCGCACCTGCAAGTGCCCGGTTCGGATGGACAGACGCCAGTGGATGCGCCGCGTGTCGTCGCCGGCGATGTACTCCTTGAAGCGGAAGTGATCCTCGGTGGCAAAGCGGTGCGGCTTGGTGATGACGTCGGGGGCTTCGAGGCGGCTGCGCGGCGGCTCGATGATCTCCAGCGCCCGAAAGCGCGGCAGCACCTTCAATTCCGCGGTGGCGAGGCTGGCCACGCTCACCCGGGTAAAGCCCAGCGCGTCCTGGTACCAGATGTGGGCCGGGCCGAGCCGGTGCAGGCCCCGCGGCGTGCGGCGAAAGCGCCCCGACAGCGTGACGGTCTTGCGCCGGGCCCCGGCGCCGACGGCGTAGCGGCTCTCTGTACACAGCTCGGGCGGGTTGCTGTCTTCGATCAGCAGCGTAAAGCCCGCCGGCACCGGCACCTTGGTGAGGATCATGCGCTCCTCGGCCTCTTCGCCGGCCAGCACCACCGCCGGCGACAGCTCGCGCCGCACGCCGCTCTCTCCCCGGCCGAGACCGCGCTCAAAGGTCTGCACCTGGAATGTGGACAGAAAGGAGGTGGCCCCCAGGATGGCGTAGAAGAGCAGGATGGAGACCACCGCCACCACGCCGAGGCTGGCCCACTTGGCGCTCAGCGCCAGGATCACAAACCACAAGCCGGTCAGCAGCGCCGCCCAGCCCCGGGGCGTGACGATGCGCATGTGCCGGTGAACCGTGGCCATCGAGCTGCGAAAATTGAGCTGCCCCGCCTCCCGCAAAAAGGAGCGCTCGCGCCCGACCTTGATCACCACCCCAATCGCCTGAAAAAAGAGCGGCGGCAGGATGAACAAAAGCGAGAGACCCAGCAGCCAGCCCGAGGTGTCGGCCACCTCCGAGACCTCAAAAAAGAGGCTCGCCACGCCGCCGACGAGGAAGGGCAGCAGGAAGAGCCCGCAGCCATTGAGCAGGATCCCGCCGCAGGAGAGCGCGGGGTGCGGCGCCTTCACAGCCGTCCCTTCATGTCGGGACCCGCACCTTCTTCAGCACCTCGGCGACGTAGGCGTGACCGGTGTCATCGCCGGAGATCACGAGGCGATGCGCGAAGACATCGGCCGCCACCGCCGCCACATCGTCGGGGCTGGCGAAGTCGCGCCCCTCGGCCATCGCCTGGGCCTGGGCCACCCGGGCCAGCATCAGCACCGAGCGGGGCGAGGGCGGCGCGAGGCAGCGGCTGTCGGAGCGCATGTAGTTGGCCAGGGCGACGAGGTAGCCCTTGACCTGCTCGCCGATGAAGACCCGCGGCACCATCGCCTGCCAGGCCAGGAAGGTGGCCTGATCGATCACGGGAGTGAGGCGGTCGACCGGCGGGGCCTCAGAAAGGTGCACGTCGAGCATCTCGATCTCCGCCTCGGGGGGCGGAAAGCCCATCGTGAGCTGCATCGCGAAGCGGTCCATCTGGGCCGCCGGCAGCACATAGGTGCCCTGGTGATCGAGGGGGTTCATCGTGGCGATGACCAGAAAGGGCGGCGCCATCGCGTGGGTCTGGCCCTCCACCGTCACCTGGCCTTCGGCCATCACCTCCAACAGCGCCGACTGGGTCTTCGGCGTGGCGCGGTTGATCTCGTCGGCCAGCAGGATGTTGGTGAAGACCGGCCCCGGCGTGAACTCAAAGGCCTTGCTGCGCAGGTTGAACACATTGGTGCCGGTGACATCCATCGGCAGCAGATCCGGCGTGAACTGAATGCGCTTGAAGGTGCACATCACGCTGGCAGCGATCGAGCGGGCCAGCATGGTCTTGCCGGTGCCCGGCACATCCTTGAGCAGCACATGGCCCTTGGCGGTCATCGCCAGCAGCAGCTTGCGCACGACCTCGTCTTTGCCTTTGATCACCTTGCTGACGTTGCCGAGCACGGCGCCGAAGGAGCTGCCGAAGGCGCGCACGGCCTCGGCGCGGGCCGGATCGGTGGGGCGGCCAGGGCCGGGGTAGACCGGCGGGAGCTTGCTCATCGGGACTCCGACACGAAGATTGCGCGGATCATGCGCCAGAGCTGGGTGGAGACTGGGGCGACCAGCTCGTCCACCGTGCGGCCCCGGGCCTCCAGCTCGGCCATCGGGTAACCCCAACGCCGAGCGAATTCCCGCACCACCCGCCACTCTGTGCCATCGCGCTCGCGATCGACGTGGGCCAGCTCGATCATCGCGTGCACCAAGGGCTCCACCTGGGCGGGAGGCGCCAGATCTCCCGGCCTCCAGGCGCGCAGATCCTCTTGGATCAAGGGCGGATGCCCATTCCGGGCCAGCCAGGCCTCCAAAAAGCGGTGCTCCTTCTCCTTCATCACCCCGTCGGCCAGCATGATCGCCGCCAGGGCCCGCGCCGGCGTGCGGGCCGGGTCGGGAGGCTCCACCACCGGGCCCTCCACCCGCTGCGGCACAGTGGCCGGCGTCAGCGGCACCGAGTTCGCCACCTTGGCCGTGCGCGGGCGCAGCTCTTCGCCCTCGCTGGCCCCGGCGCCGCCGCCGCCGCCCATGCCCGGAAAGAGGAAGGAGAAGACATCAAAGCCGGTCTCTACGACCTCGCCGGCGAGCACCTTTTTGGCGACCGCGGTGGCGCTCTCGCCGTTGAAGTTGGCCGCACAGTAGCGCTCCACGTCGGGCTCGCCGTCGGCCTCGGCCCAGCGGTCCAGCGCGTCGATCACCTCCAGCAGACCCTCAAAGCGGCGGCCCCGGCGCTGCAGGGCGCCCTGCGCCGTCGTCCGCCCACAGAGCCGGCAGGCCGCCTCGACGGAGACGCCGGCCACCACGGCCGGATCGTAGAGCGCCACCATGGCGGA
>JBEIQK010000212.1:0-8981 GCA_040376505.1 Alphaproteobacteria bacterium
CGCTGCTGGCCGAGGCCCTGGCGGATGGGCACCAGCTCTGTGAGGGCGCCCTGCCCGAAGGCGTGCAGGTGCTGGGCTTTGGCGTCTGTGCGGCCGGTTGGGCCTGGGGAGGAGAGAGGCCCGGTTTTCACTGCGCCGACGGCGCTTTGGTGGACCGGACCTATGTGCTGATCCCCGCCCTGCCGGGCTGCCACGATGTCGGCGGCGTCGAGATCATCGAGGCGGCGCCCGTGGATGGTGAGGCCTTTGGCGCGCCGCCGGACTGTGGCGCGGGGCGGCTGGAGCTGCCCGCCGAGGGCCTGCTGCTTCGGGCCTCGGGACCCTGGGTGGCCTGCCCGGAAGGCGGTTAGTCAGGGCCTCAACCGGAGTGTCCATGTTTGAGCCCTCGGCTGAGCAGCAGACCCTGATCGAAGCCGCCGCAACCGCCGCCCGCAGCGTCCTCGGGGCCACCCTCAAGGAGGACGACGAGGCCGAGCGCTTTCGCAAGAGCGCCATCGCCGATCTCGGCGAGAACGGCCTCTGCGGCGTGCAAACGCCCGAAGCCTTTGGCGGCCTGGGCCTCGGGTACCTCGACTACGCCATGGTCCTGGAGCAGATCGCCCGGGTGAGCGCCTCCTACGGCGTGTCGGTGGCGGTCACGGGCCTGCCCCAGGTGATCCTCCTCAACTTTGGCGACGCCGCCCAGCAAGCCGCCTGGATGCCCGGCCTCGCCAGCGGGCAGCTCCTCGGCGCCTTTGCGCTCTCCGAGCCGGGCTCGGGCAGCGACGCCGCCGCCCTGCTCACCACCGCCCGCCGCGAGGGCGACACCTATGTGCTCAACGGCACCAAGTTCTGGATCACCCACGGCGGCTACGCCGACATCTACGTGGTGATGGCCCGCACCGGCGGCCCCGGCCCCAAGGGCATCTCGGCCTTCCTGGTGCCCGGCGACGCGGCGGGGCTGCGCTTTGGCAAGAAAGAAGAGAAGATGGGCCTGCGCGCCAGCCCCACCGTCGAGCTGATCCTCGAAGATGTGGTGGTGCCGGTGAGCGCCCGCCTGGGCCAGGAGGGCGATGGCTTTCGGGTAGCGATGAGCGCGCTCGACTCCGGGCGCATCACGATCGGCGCGATCGCCGTCGGGCTCGCCCAGGCGGCCCTCGATGTGGCGGCCGACTACGCGATCCAGCGCAAGCAGTTCAACACCCCGATCATCGACTTTCAGGGCGTAGGCTTCATGCTCGCCGACATGGCCAGCCGCATCGAGTCGGCCCGCCTGCTCGTGCACAAAGCGGCCTGGCTGCGCGACAATGGGCGCCCCTACTCGCACATCGCCGCCATGGCCAAGTGCGCTGCCACCGACACGGCGATGGCCGTCACCACCGATGCCGTGCAGGTGCTCGGTGGCTACGGCTACACGCGGGAGTACCCGGTGGAGCGCTACATGCGCGACGCCAAGGTGATGCAGATCGTAGAGGGCACCAACCAGGTCCAGCGGGTGGTGATCGCCCGGCATCTTCGGCGCCTTTATGGCGGCTCGCCTTGAGACTCCGCTTTGTGGTAGGGATCTGGGTTCGGACGCGACCGCGTTCCCTTCGGGCCCGGGGGGAGGAGATCGTGTCGGCTGATCGTCGCAGGGACACCCGCTGATGAAGACCTGTCCGCTCTGTGGAACGACCTACGCGACGCGCGTTGAGTTTTGCTTTCGGGATGGCACCCCCTTGACCGATGGGGCGGCGCGTCCGGCTGTGGCGCTGGCCCCGGCGGAGTCCGCCGATCCAGACGTGCTGGCGCCGCCGAGCCCCCTTGATCCGCCTGCGCCGGTGCTCCGCCCCCCGCCTTCGCCGGGGCGCGAGGTGCCGCTGCCCAAGGGCAGCCCGGGCGGCATCTCGTGGAAGGACAAGCGAGCCAGCCTCAACGCGGGCGACACACTGGTTCCTTCTGAAGAGGATGAAGAGCCTGCCGTCAGCGAGTCCGCTGGCCCCGAGGGCCGGGTCGACCCGCGGAGCGCCGAAGAGCCGTCGGGCGCGGTCGCCCCGCGGGTGGCCCCGGCCGGCAAGCCCGGCGGGACCAACTGGCTGATCATCCTCGCGGCCCTGGCCATCCTCGGCATCGGCGGGGCCTGGCTCTTCGCCCAGTCGACCCGCGGTGGCCCTCCTCCAGAGAAAGTGGCCGTGGCGCCCGCCGTGGAGCCGCCGCCCAGCCCGCCGCCCGTGGAGCCGCCGCCCGCCCCGCCCGAGCCGGAAGTGCCGCCCGAGGAAGCGGTGGAGCCGCCGCCCACGCCGGTGGCGCCGACGCCCTCCACCCTGGGCACGCCCACGCCCGCCACGCCCGAAGGCCAGCGCCCGGCCGGCACCGAAGGGCGCCCCGCGCCGACCGGCGCCGAAGATCCCACGGCCCGCAGCAAGGCCCCCACCGAGAAGCGCGACGCCACCGCTCCCTCCGAAGGGGGCACGGGCTCCCAGTGGTCGGGCGGAACCACCGCAGAGGCGCCGGCGGTCTCGACGGGCAAGCTCACGATCACCTCGTCGCCCGCGGGCGCCACCGTGCGCCTCAACGGCAAGGCCCAGCCTGGGGTCACCCCGCTGGACCTGAGCCTGCCCTACGGTGCCTACGAGGTCGAGCTGGAGCTGGCCGGCCACAAGGTGCGCAGCCGCAAGGTCGACCTCGCGTCGGCGGCCGTGTCGGTCCCGATCGAGCTGCAGGCCCTCGTGGTCGAAGGCACGGTGATGATCTTCGGGCCGGTGGGCGCCAAGGCCTTCGTCGACGAGAAAGAGGTGCTGGGCAACCTGCCGGGCAAGATGACCCTGAGCGAAGGCAAGCACACCTTCCGCCTCGTCACGGCCGACGGCGTCAGCAGCGAAGAGGTGCACACCGTGCGCTTCGATCCCTCGGGCGCCCAGTTCTCGGTCACCCTGCAGCGCAAGTAGGTCGAGCGGCGGGGCCTACTCGCCGATCGGCGGCTGACCGGGGCCCCGCAGGCCGATGGCGTGGTTGACCGCGATCGAGGTCACCACCCAGGAGGCGAGGCTGAGGCCCACCAGCTCACCCGGCCGCTGGGACGCCCGGCCCGCGAGGTAGACGCTGCCGGCCGTGATCGGCGCGGCCATGCCGATCGACCAGGCGAGGCCGACATAGTCGCGTCGCGCCAGCGAGGGCACGCCGGGCACCGGCATCCATGCGAGCTGCTCGACCCGGTTGCTCACCGGGCTGGCGCCGCGGGGCGCGGTGGCGACGGCCACCGGCGGGGCGACCACCGGCGGCGGCTCGAGGTGCAGGGCGGTGTAGAGCGCGCTGTCGATCGAGGGGATGGCCTCAGGGCCCAGGGCGCGCAGCGAGATCGACACCTGCCGCCGCGCCTTGGGGCTGGCCACCCAGGTGGTGTTGAGCAGGAGCTGGTAGCCATCGGCCTCCAGCTCGATGCTACCGGCGACAACCACGTCGGCGCCGCGATCCTTGCCGATGGGCAGGGCGCAGTCGGTGTTGAGGCCGCAGGCGTCGAGGTAGGTGAGCTGGGCCGGGCTGACCGCGGTGACGAGGTCGACGGCCGGCATCTGATCGGCCCGTTCGCCCACCTGGAGCTGGACCGCCCCGGCGGCGTCGATCAGCTTGGGCTCGGAGGAGACGAAGGGCACCACCATCAGGCGCAGGGGCGGCAGGGCGGCGTAGGTCTGCGGATCGAGGGGTGAGACGTCGACGATCCGCGCCACCGGCACGCGCTCCGTGCCCTGGGGGCCCTTGACGATCATCTCCTCGCCGACCATGTCGACGACCTCGCCGCGGATCACGCGCCCGTCGACCAGCGTGAGCGCGCGAAGCTCGCCGGCCTGGGCGGCGCCGAGCGAGGCCCAGACGAGCAGGGCGATCATGGCGACTCCGGGGCGGCGGGGCAGACCACCGGCCCGCCATCGGTGGAGGGGGGTTCCAGCGTCAGGGTGAGGGTCCAGTCGGTCGGGGCGTCGAGGGGGCCCCAGGCGGCGAGGGCGATCGCCAGCGGCTCCGCCGCCGGCACCTCGGCCTGCCAGAGGGCGCCGACATCGGAGATCGCGTAGCCCGGAACGCTGGAGGGGTAGGGGAAGGGCACCCCGCCGGGCAGGGCCACCGGCACCGCGCAGCGATCGAGGGTGAGCAGCAGCAGGTCGAAGTCGGCCGGACCCGCGGCTAGATCGACCCGGGCGCAGAGCACGCCGTCGCGCAGCGGCTCCACCGCGACCCAGTCGACATCGCCGCTGTAGTCGCCCAGGGTGGAGGCAGCCGGGTTGGCCGGGTCGGCGGGGAGGGGGAAGAAGCGCGGCCGATCGCAGTCCTCGGCCGGGCTGCGGTCGACCGGGCGCTCCGGGTCCCAGCCGCCGCTGCTGAGCTGTCCGCGAACCTGCACGCCCTGGCCGCGCCCGATGCTGACCCCCAAGGCCGGTGTGTCGTTCGGCTCGCGCTCGTCGACCTCGGCCTGCCAGTCCACCCGCTCGGAGAGCACGTCGGCCGGATCGGTGCCGGCCGGCACCGCGTCGGCCGGGGGCTCGATGTGGCGCCAGGTGGGCCAGTCGGTGCAGGCCGCCAGCCCGAGGAGGAGGGGCATGTGACGAGGTGGGCGGAGCATCAGGGCGGGGGTCTCCCAGGGTCGAAGCAGCTTAGCACCGCTGGACAAAGCACAAAACGAATCCCAACGTCAAGAGCGTCCAAAGGACGGACCCTGCCCATCGGCGCCCAAAGCGGATAGCCGGGGCCGTTGCGAGGGCAGCAGCCCTTTTGGAGCATCTGTGTCCCAGCCTGAAGGCCCCGAGAAGAAGGTCCCCTCCGCGGTGGAGCCCGCCGGTGCATCGCCCACGCCCTCGCCGATCGACGACGATCTCGGCGACGAGACCCGCGATGACCCGCTCTTTCGGGCGCAGATGGCGCTGGCCAACTTCGTGCTGGGCTACTGGCGGCACCTCGTGGGAGCGCTGGCGCTCGTCCTGGCGCTGATCGCCGCCAGCGGCCTCTACCGGGACTACACCCGCGCCCAGCAAGAAAGCGCCCACGCTGAGGTCGCGCGGGCCCTGCGGGCCCTGCCGGCCCCCGATCCGATGGCCGCCCTGATGGGAGGCTCCCCTGAGGACGCCGCGACCCTGGCCCCCAAGGCCGCCGCCGCCGCCGGCTCCCTGGAGGCGGTCGCCCAGGCCAACAGCGGCCCGGCCGCGGCCTACGCCTGGATGGAGGCCGCCACCCAGCACGGCAAGGCGGGCCAGGCCGAGCAGGCCCTCGCCGCCTGGCAAAAGGGCCACGCGCTCGGCGCCAAGGGCATCCTCGGCTGGCGGCTCGCCAGCGGCCTCGCCCGCGCCCAGATGGACAAGGGCGATCTCGACGGCGCGCTCGTCACCCTGCGCGGCTACGCCGACGCCGGTGAGGGCGCCATGGCCGAAGAGGCGCTCTACCTGGTCGGGCGGGCCTTGCTCGACGCCGGTCGCAAGCCCGAGAGCGTGCAGGTCTTCGATCAGTTTGAGCAGCGCTTTCCCAATTCCGCCTTGAAGCCCCAGGTCACCCAGGCTCGGGCTGAGGCCGCCGGATGAACCTCCTCCTCGCCGCGCTGATCGCTGGGGTTGGGCCCTACCCCCTCTCGCCGCCCGACACGGCTGGCCGCTTCGACGCCCCGCCGGTGCTCACCTGGAAGGTGCCGCTGTCTGGGCCCGGCAGCCGCCACGCCGCCGCCGCCGAGACCTCGGCCCCGGTGCTGGTGGGCGACCGCATCTACGTCGGCGCCTCGAGCGAAGACGCGCTGCTGGTGCTTGATCGCCGCGATGGCCACGAGATCATGCGCCTGCCGGCCCTGGCGCCGGTGCGCACGGCGCCGCTGGTGCTGAGCGACCGCGTCATCTTCGCCGACGGCGGCGGCGGCTACTGGTGCTACCCCCTCACCGGCGGCGCGCCGATCTGGCGCCACGAGATGGGCGTGCCGGTGCTGGCCAACCCGGTGCTGCACAACGATCGGCTCTTCATTGCCAACCTCGGCAATACCATCGCCTCGATCCAGGTGAGCTCGGGCGAGGTGGTCTGGTTCACCAAGCATGTGCTCGACGCCTCCCGCGACGAGCTGGCCCTCTTCGCCTCACCCCAGCCGGTGGTGCACAAGGAGCTCGTCTACTTCGGCTTCTCCGACGGGGCGGTGGCGGCCTACTCGATCGACAAGGGCGAGCTGGTCTGGCAGCGGGTGGTGGGGGAGGGGAGCTACCCCGACATCGCCGCCCCGATCCTGATCCTCGGCGATGACGCCGTGGTGGCCGGCTTCAACGAGCCGATCATCGGCCTCGACCTGCGCAGCGGCGCGGTGCGCTGGCGCCTCGACCAAGGTCTCTCCGCCGCGCCGATCGACGGGGGCGGCCTCGGCGACGCGCCCGACGGCCAGTTCCGCCCCGATGTGGCCGAGCGCTACGTCTACCTGCCCGGCAACGATGGCGTGCTGCGCTGCCTCGACGCGCTGTCGGGCGTCGTGCGGTGGGAGTTCGACACCCAATCCGAGAGCGCCCTGGTGCGGCCGGTGCCCTCCGAAGCGGGGCTTGTGATCGCCAGCACCGGCGGCGGCCTCTTCCTGCTGGACCCGGTCACCGGCGCCGAGCGGTGGCGCTGGGAGCCCGGCTACCTCGTCTCGGGCATCAGCGCGCCGCCGGCGATCGAGGGCCGCCAGATGGTGGTGGTCACCAATGTCGGCGACATCGCCAGCTTTGTGGTGCCCCGCCCCGAGCCGGCCCAGGTAGACCGCAGTGGCCCCGCGTCCTGGCTGGGCCCGGTGACCCGGTGAGCGGCGAGCGCCGCGGCCGCGAGGCCCGCCTGCGCGACGTCGCCCGGCGGATCTTCGGCGAGGGCGACCCCCCCGAGGCCGAAGAGGGTCGCCCCGAGCCGAGCCCCAGCCGCCACGAGGCCCGCGACCTGCTCGCCGCCTTCCTGGAGACCGGCGACAAGGCCAAGACCGAGATCGTGCGCATGGTGGCCCGCGAGGTGCGCGGCTACCTCGAGGCCCTGGAGCTGCACAAGGACCTCCACCACCTGCTCACCAACTACTCCCTGGAGGTCTCGGCCAGCTTTCACTTGAAGCCGCTGGCCGGCGCCCCCCCGGGGCCGAGCACGGTGCGGGCCGGGGTGCGGCCGCGCAGCCCCGAGGCCGGCGAGACCGTCGACGACGCCGATCCCGAGGGCCCCGCCACCGCCTAAGGAGCGGGCTCCACCACCTCGGACTCGCGGAGGCGCACCACGATGCCCTCCT
This sequence comes from Alphaproteobacteria bacterium, assembly GCA_040376505.1. Classification (GTDB taxonomy): domain Bacteria; phylum Myxococcota_A; class UBA796; order UBA796; family UBA2385; genus JBEIQK01. The sequence goes on from JBEIQK010000212.1 coordinate 7,211, forward strand.
CGCGGAGCAGGCGGCGCAGCTCCCACTTGTCGATCTCCTTCAGGTTCGACAGCACCAGCTTGATGTCGCCGGTGCTGTCCTTGAGATCGCCGAGCACGAGGCGGCCGTCGGCCACGGCCACGCGGGCGTCGCCGACGAGGCCGCGCACCTCGGTGAGGGTCGCCGGCAGGTCCTGGGCGACCGCGTCGAGGCTGCCGACGGCGTGGTCGGCCTTTCGCAGCACGGGGCCCGCCTGACCGGCCACCGTGCGCACCGAGGCGAGGGTGGCGCGGGCCTCGGCGGTCAAGGCCGGCAGCTCGGCGCTGGCCAGGGCGGCGTTGTGCAGCGCCGTCTCGGTGTCGCGCACCATGCGGGAGATCCGCTCGGGGTCTTCTTTCATGGTGGCGTTGAGGCTGCGCAGGAGGGCGTCAACGGCCTCGGGGTCGAGGCTCTGAACGAGGGGGCCCATGGCGTTTACGAGCTGATCGATCTCGGTGGCGGGCACCACATCGGTGAGGCGGGCCCCGTCTTCAAGCAAGGGGGCGTCGGCGCTTTGGGGGCGCAGCTCGACGAACTTCTCGCCCAGCACCGAGCGGGCCCGCACCTGCACCCGCACGTCCTGGCGCAGGTTCACGTCGCGGCGCACCTTCAGCTCGGCCACGGCCTTGTCGTGCTCGACGCGCAGGGAGATCACGCTGCCGACGGCGACGCCGGCCACCTTGACCTCGGCCCCCTCGGTGAGGCCGGCCGCGTCGGCCAGCTCGACGCTGGCGCGCAGCTCATCGCCGAAGTTGCCCAGCGCGCCCACCTTGAGCGAGAGGAAGGCCAGCACGCCGAAGGCCGCCAGCATGAGAATCCCGACGCCAAGCTCATGTTGCCGCGTTCGTGCCATATGCCGCGCTATCCAAGCTGAGGGAGGTGGGCCACGCCGTCGGGGCCCGTGGGCAGGACGAGGTTTCGCCCCAGGAATCGCCGCACGATGGGCACCTCGCTGCGCAGGACGCTGGCAGTGGGCCCCCAGGCGACGAGGTCGCCGCCATAGAGCATGGCGATGTGGTCGGCCACCTTGACGGTGCCGACGATGTCATGGCTGATCACCACAAAGGTGACGCCCAGCGCCGCCTTCATGTCGACGATGAGCTGATCGTTGGCGTCGGACGTCCTCGGGTCGAGGCCGGAGTTGGGCTCATCGAAGAGCACGACCTCGGGCTCCATCACGATCGCCCGCGCGAGGCCCACCCGCTTGCGCTGGCCGCCCGACAGCCCGGCGGTGGCGCGGCCCTCGGTGCCGGACATGCCCACCAGCGCCAGCTTCTCGGCGACCCGGTCGCGGCGTTGGGCGGCGCTCATCTGGGGCGCGTGGTGCACCAGCGGGAACTCCACGTTCTCGCCCACCGACATCGAGTCGAAGAGGGCGCCGTCCTGGAAGAGCATCCCCAGGCGGCGGCGGGCGGCGTAGATCTCGCGCTCGGGGGCCCGGGCCATGTCGGTGCCAAAGCAGCGCACCTCGCCGGCGTCGGGCTTGATCAGGCCGACGATGTGCTTGAGCAGCACGCTCTTTCCGGTGCCCGAGGGCCCGATGATCGCGGTGGTCTGCCCCTCGGGGAGCACGAGGTCGAGGTGCCGCAGCACCACATTGGGCCCGAAGGCCTTCGACACGCCGATGAATTCGATCACGCCCATCGGCTCAGCCTCCGTACATGAGCTGGCTGAGGAAGAAATTAAGGCTCACGCAGGTCACGGCCGCGGTCACCACGGCCTTGTTGGTGGCCTCGCCCACGCCCTCGGGGCC
>JBEIQK010000432.1:0-5562 GCA_040376505.1 Alphaproteobacteria bacterium
CAGCGCCTCGCCGCCGCCCTCGGCCGGCCGGTGGATCGCGTCCTGCGCCTCACCCCGCCCGGCGTGATCGACGGCAGCTCGCTGCCCGAGGCCACCCTGCGCCTGCGCCACCCGGCCGGCCTGGGCGCCTTCTGGCCCCGCACCGACTGGATCGGCCGCGCCACGCCCCCCGTCGTAGAGCCCGACGGCGCCCTGCGGGTGCGCCGCGACCTCGGCGGGCGCTTGCCGAGCGAGGTCTTCGTCGAGGCCCCTCAGGGCCCCGGCCTGCGCCTCTCCATCGAGGTGGGCGGTCAGACCTGGCAGACCGAGGTGGGCGCCCTGCCCGCCACTGCCGGCCCCCGCGGCCAGGCCGTGGCCCTCGACCAGGTTTGGGCGCCGCGCCCCGCCCCCGACACATCGGCCGCCGCCCTCGATCCGCTCATCCAGGCCCAACTCACCGCGCTTGGCTACGCCGAACCTTGAACCGATCACGATTGCGAAACGCGGGTCCCATTGGCTGTACGGGCCTCGCGCCGCGGATCGGTTGACCCGATCGGTTCCAGGCCCGGCGAAAAGGCCCGCCGCCGGGTCGTCCCTTCGCAAGGGCAACATCCGCCAGGCACGCCGACCTGTCTCGCCCGGGTTTGTTTACGCATAAAAATCAGAGGAAGGCGGATGGTCCGCCTGATCCCAGGCGTCGAGGTCAGGGCGAAGAAGGCCGTCGGAGCACCAGACCCGCGTTGACATCGCCGCCGTCGACACCATCGCGCAGGCAGCCTCCGGCGGATGGGCTCCCTCACCCCGGGCTCCCGCACCTCCCGCCTCCACCGGCGAGGCGCCCAGTCGACGACAGCAGCCTGGGTGAGCCCCGATACAGACAGTCGGCCCTCCCGGGTGACGGAGCTGTGCGTCGCCGTCTGTCCATCAAGTCCCGCCTCGCCACCGCCACCAGAGCGCCCCCTTCGGTCTGGGCAACCAGGGCAAGCCCCGCCTGCCCAGGGCCGCCCCGACCCCGGGCCGCTCACTCCGAACGATAAATCCGCGGCCCGGGGCTCACCCGCAGCGCCTCTGTCTCTGCGAACCCGAGCCGGAGGCCGCCTCAAGGCGACCGTCGCCGCCGATCAGGGCAGGACCTTCACCTTCACCGTCGCCGAGGTGGTGGGCCCGTAGCTGCGGTGCAGGCCGTCGGCGAACTGCAGGGTCAGGGTGTGCTCGCCGGGGCCCAGGTTCAGCTCGGCCTCGGTCTGGCCAGCGCCGAAGTGCATGTGCTGATCGTCCTTCGGCACCGTCTCGCCCACGGGCGTGGCCGGCACGTCGATGAGCAGGTGGTGGTGCCCCGTCCCGGCGGCCAGCTCGCCCGCCGGCTTCACGGTCAGGCCCTCCACCGCGAAGGTGAGCTTGATCGGGTTCTTCAGCTCGGCCCCATCCGTGAGCCCCACAAAGGAGACCTTGGCGTTGGCCGGCGGGGCCTCAAAGGCGGCCCCAGCGGGGGGCGCATCGGCCGGCGGATGGCCCATCTTCGAGTGGTCCATCTTGGAGTGGTCGACCGCGGCGGGCTCCCCGGCCCCGGCGGGCTCAGTCTTTGGCGGTTCGCCGCCTCCACAAGCGACGAGGAGGCCGATGAGGGCGAGCGAAGAGACGAGGCGGGTCATGAGGCAGCTCCCAGGAGGTGCCCCTGCCTAATGCGCGCCACCCCCTCCCGCACCGGGGAGCCCGCGGTAGACTCCCCCACCGCCGACCCCTTGGAGCGCCGTGCCCGCCCGCCTCGTCACCGCCCTGCGCCGCCGCCAGCCCGGTCGCCTGGACTGGCCCCTCCTCCCGGGCGACGACCCTGGCGTGGAGGCCCTCGTCGACGCCTCGGCGCGCTACGCCCACCCCTGGCTCGGCGGCGGCGAGCCCACCACCCGGGCCGACCTGCCGCACCTGTTGCGCGCCCTGCGGGCCGCCGGCCACCGCCCCGGCCTCGACACCGACGGCCTCGCCCTGCAAAGCCCCGCCGTGGTCGCCGTCCTCGTCGCCGCCGGCCTCGATCGCCTGCGGGTGCGCCTGCACAGCGCCCGCACCGACGCCCACGACTGGCTCGAAGACAAGCCGGGCGCCGCCCGCGCCGCGATGCGGGCGATCTCCACCGCCGCCGCCGCCGGCCTGCCCGTCGAGGTCGAGGCCACCTTGACCCGCCCCACCGCCGACGGCCTCGCGGAGCTGGCCCTGCTCGTCGGCCGCCTCGGCGCTCGCTCCCTGCTGGTGCGCGGCCTGGAGCCCCAGGGACCCGCCCTCGTCGATCCCGTCGCCCTCTTCCCCCGCCACAGCCTGCTCGGCGACCCCCTGCGCCGCGCCGACGACGCCGCCCGCTCGATCGGCCTGCGACTCCGTGTGGAGGGCCTGCTGGCCTGCGTCGGCGTCGAGGTCTCCCCCATCGAGCCCTGGGCCTGGGCGGGCAGCCCCGCCTTCGCACCGGCCCCGCGCCTGTCCGGCTGCGCCCGCTGCCCGGGCCCCACCCACTGCCCCGGCCCCCTGCGCGCCTACGTCGATCTCTTTGGCATGGACGAGCACCCCGCCGCGCAGGCCCGCCCCCGCGAGGGGCGCCTGCGGGTGGCCTTCTCGGGCCACACCCGGGCCGACCGCCAGCTCGCCGTGCGCGCCGGCCAGCGCGGCGCCACCACCCTCGCCGTCGCCGACCCCGCCTCGCTGGCGCTGCCGGACCTGGGCCCCCTCCTTCGCGAGCTGGGTCGGATGGGGCAGCCCACCGTGGAGCTCGGCGGCCCCCTCGACCGCGTCCACATCGACGAGCGCTCGCTCCTCGCCCTGCGCGGCCAGCTCCGCCTGCTCCCTCTCTACGCCGAGCCCCCCGGCGAGGCCGATCCCGCCGCTCCCCTCCTCGATCAGGCCCGCAGCCTCGCCGGCGCCGCCATCGAGCCCGTGGCTTTGCTGCGACCCGGCGCTCTGTCCACCTGGAGTCCCTGGCCTTTCGCCCCAAGCCCGCCACGCCTTCGACTGTCTACCGAAGGCGGCGATCTGGCCACACTGGCCGCCGAGGCCCGGGCCCTGGCCGATGAGCCCCTCGCCGCCGCCGTCCTCGCCCTGCTGCCCTGCGCCCTGCGCGCCGGCCCCTTGCCCCCCGCCGAGGCCCCCTCCTTCGCCCTGCGCCCCGACGCCGTCTCTCCGCCCCCCGCCGAGAGCCCGCTTGGCGCCTACCTCCTCTGCCCCAACCCGCGCTGCGCGGGCCCCTGTCCTGGCCTCCCGGTCGGCTGGACCTGGCGCCCCGAGGAGAGCCCATGAACGGACCCAGCCCCGAGGACATGCTCGAGCGCGAGCGAATCGCAAACCGCAAGAAGCACTGGGTGCGACTCGTCACCGCCGGCCACAGCCGCGGTCGGTTCTGCCTGGACGCCGACACCCCCCGCAAGGTCTTTTGGCCCGACGCGGAGATCAAGGCCGAGCTGCGCCGCGGCCGCGAGGCCCTCGACGCCGACAAGGTCATCCTCTCCGGCGGCGAAGCCAGCCTGCACCCCGCCTACCCGGCCCTCATTCGCTACGCCCGCTCCATCGGCTACGAGCGTGTACAGACCGTCACCAACGGCTGGCGCTACGCCGAGCGAGAGTTCTACGACGAGGTGATGGCCGCCGGGCTCGGCGAGATCACCTTCAGCCTGCACGGCCACACCGCCGCCCTGCACGATCACCTCACCCAGCACCCCGGCTCCTTCGCCCGCCTGATCAAGGGCCTCGTGCGCGCCCTGCGCGATCCCAAGGGCCCCATCGTCAACGTCGACGTGGTGATCAACAAGCAGAACGTGGGCGTGCTCGACCAGATCGTCCAGCTCGCCATCAGCCTGGGGGTGACCGAGTTCGATCTGCTGCATGTCATCCCCCAGTCCAACGCCTTCGAAAACCGCGACAGCCTCTTCTACGACGCCGCCGAGCACCTGCCGATGCTGCACAAGGTCTTTCGGCTCAACCGCCACCCCCGTTTTGTCATCTGGACCAACCGTTTTCCGGTCGAGTTTCTGGAGGGCATGGAGGATCTCATCCAGGACCCTCACAAGATGCTCGACGAGGTGAACGGTCGTCGATTTATGGTGCGCAACTACCTCGACACCGGCAAGAAGCTCGACTGCCGCGACCCCGAGCGCTGCAAGCACTGTTTCATCGAGCCCTTCTGCGAGACGATGGACCGCACCCTCGCCGCCCAGCGCACCGCCCAGGTCGACCGCTGGGTGGGCCCCCCCGTCGCCGGCCAGCTCCCCTTCGGCGCCTCCGAGCAGGAGCTCTCCTTTCCCGACGCGGCCGCGCTCGCCGCCTTTGTCCCCGCTGGAGACTGGGGCCTGCTGGCCCGACTGTCCACCGCCGAGTCGGTCGCCCCGCGCCCCGGCCTGCGTCTCGTGGCCCGCACCGCCGCGCAGCTCGAGGCCTGGCTGCCCGCCGGCCACCCCCTGCTGATCGAGCTCAACACCGACACCGCCCCCGCCCTGCTCGCCCACCGCGAGGCCCTCGCCGCCGCCCTGCCCCGCCTCACCCTCCACCAGCCCAGCCACGAGCACCTCTCCGAGGCCGCCGCCGCCGATCTGCGCGACCCGGCCGCCTTCTTCACCGCCCTCGCCCTGCCCATCGCCACCACCGGCCTCGCCCCCTGTGAGGCCCCCGGCACCCGCCTGCAGCGCGAGCCCGAGGTCCAGGGCCTCGACCTCTTTGATGACCAGACCGGCCGAATCGACATCAACCCTCTCGCCCGCCACCACGTCTCCCGCCGCTACCGCGCCAAGTCGATGCGCTGCCGCGGCTGCAAGTTGGAGGCCCGCTGCGACGGCATCGCCATCAACCGGGTGCGCGATCAAGGCCTGCAGCTCGCGCGGCCCCTGACGGAGGGCCCCTGGGCCGAGGAGGCCGATCGCCAGCTCCGGGCGCTCCTTCCCGAGGCCCCCCTGCGGGTCGCCGCCGGTCGCCCCGTCGAGCTGCCCCCGCCGAGCCTGCCGGGCTTTGCGCCCCCAGCCGGGCCGGTGACCGACCCGCTGGCCGAGGTGGCCCGCAAGCTGGCCGAGCGCCGGGCAGCGCGGGCGGCGGCACGGGAGGCGTGAACAGACGGATCAGGAGACCCCCGGGGGCGCGGCTTCCAGCTCGGCGAAGAGAGCCTGGAGCCAGGACTGGGCTTCGGCGTGGTGCGCCAGCAGCGCGCTGAGATCCGACACGAAGTAGAGCCGCCACAGCCGCTCGCGGACCGGCGCGGGGAGGTCGTAGCGCAGGTAGCGCACATCGAAGTCGTGGCGCCAGGGATCGTGCTGGATGCGCAGCAGCTCGGTCAAAGGCCGCAGGCAGAAGGCCTGGTAGAAGAGCAGGGCCTCGGCGGCCTCGCCGCGACGGGCCGCCTTGAGGGGCAGGTCGCGCAAGAGGGCCACGCGGTCGCGGAGGTAGCGCACCCGCGTGGCGAGGTGTTGGGTGAAGGCGACTGGATCGGGGGGCGCCGTCTGGGTGTGGTCGCCTTTGTCAAAGATCACATCGGCGTGGCCGTGGCGCCGGGGCTCAAGGAAGCGCTCGGTCGTCGGCGTGGACACGGGGAAGACGCCCAGATCGATCAGCAGGTGTGGG
>JBEIQK010000506.1:0-4861 GCA_040376505.1 Alphaproteobacteria bacterium
GCACCGGCGGCGCCACCATCGCGGCCAGCTCGACGAAGACGCCGCCCTGGGGCGCAATCTCGGGGCTGCGGGTGTCGTAAAGCAGGCCGGCGGTGAGCGGCAGGTCGAGGCCCCCCTCCACCCCCAGCGGCTGATCCACCGCCAGTTGGGAGGGCCGGTGCAGGGTGATCGTGCTGAGCCGGCCGGCCACCGCGCCAAAGGCGCTCCACGGGCCGCCCTCGGCGAGGTCCTGGCGCCAGGTGACCGAGGCGAGGGGCTGCTGCAGGGCGTATTCGTAGTAGTCGGCAGGCACGCAGTTGGGCTGGGCCACGCCTTTTCCCGGGCAGGCCGGCCGCTCGCCGGTGCGGGCGCCGATGCCCCAGTAGCCGTCGCGGGTCCAGGCCTTGTACCCCGCGCGGATCAGCAGCCGGCCACGCCCTTCGGGGCCCAGGCCGAGCTGATCCCAGCGCATGCGGTGGTACTGAAAGCCGCCCGCCGTCACCGATCCCTGGGCCATGATCGACCAGCGGTAGGGGTCAAAGCCAGGGCTCTTGCGGGCCAGCTCGAAGCGGCCGCCCAGGCCTGGCCCATCATCGGTGTCGTAGGAGAAGGTGGGGACGACGAAGCCCGAGAGCTCGCCCGCCAGGGCCAGCCCGGCGCAGAGCAGGAGGATCACGGTCGACCGGCCTCGCAGAGGGCCTCGGTGTCGTCATCCCAATCGGAGAGGTTGTTGAGCAGGATGCGCTGGAAGTCCTCGCTCTCCGAGTGGGCGCTGGCGGTGTAGCTGACCTCCCGCCAGATGGCGTAGAAGTGCTGCAGCTCGCCCTTGCCATCCTGGTAGAACAGCTCGATCTGGTAGTCCTGATCGAAGTAGAGGTCGTCCTTGTCTTTGTCGAAGGTGGCGGGCTTGGGCATCCAGGTGCGGGCGAGGAGCAGGGGGCCGTGGGGGCTCTGCTCGGCGTCGAGGCGGGGCACCGACCGCAGGCCGCCCTTGACGCTGGCGTCGTAGTCGACGAGATCCTCGACCCGGTAGTCCACCGTCCAGGTCAACACCGGGGCCTCCTCGGCGAGGAAGTCCTCGCGGCTGGCGTCGCCGGTGAAGCGCCGATCGTAGCGGGCGTAGGTGCCCTCGTAGAGCGAGGCCTGGTCTTTGTAGGAGAGCAGGGCCTTGAGCTGGTCGAGATCGCAGCCAAGGCGCCGCACCAGGAAGAGCCCCTGGGCCTCGCTCGCCTTGGCGTCGACGCCGACGAGGTCGAGATCGGCCGCTTCGAGGTTGGAGAGCGTGCCGTCGAGCCCCTCTTCGCGCTCGGAAGACGAGACGGCCTCGTGCAGGTTGACGGCGGCCTCGGCCAGCTCCTCGTCGCTGCCCTGCTCGTACTTCTCCCACATGTAGTGAAAGAGCGCGTCGAGCTCTTTGGGGGCCGGGTCGACGGACTTGCAGGCCGGGAGCATCAAGGCGAGGAGGGCGAGGCGAAGCGGGGGCATAGACGGCTCGTCGTGGGGGCCCCAGTATAGCGCGAGCCCGGTCGCCTGCTGCCGTGCAGCCGCCCTGGATAGAGGGGCTGGCATGAACCCCCTGATCTCCCTGCTCTTTGCCCCCTCCCTGGCCCTTGCCGCGCCGCCGCCCCCGGACTGGGGCGCCCTGGGGCGCGAGTCCGCCTCGCTGCTCTCGGCCTACCTCGCCACCGACACCACCAACCCGCCCGGCAACGAGCGGCGCGGCGCCGACCTCCTCGCCGCCTACCTCGCGGCCGACGGCATCACCGCCGAGATCATCGAGGGGGAGCCCGGCCGGGCCAACCTGATCGCCCGCATCGAGAGCGGCAACCCGGGGCCGGCGCTTTGCCTGCTCTCGCACATCGACGTGGTGCCGGCCGAGGCCGCCTCCTGGCCGGTGGGCAAGGGCCCGCTCTCTGGGGCCATCGACAGCGAGGGCTTTGTCTGGGGGCGCGGCGCGCTGGACATGAAGGGCATGGGGGCCCTGGAGGTGATGACCCTGCGGCTGCTCCAGCGCCAGCAGGTGCCCCTGCGTCGCGATGTGGTGCTGATCGCCGTGGCCGACGAGGAGGTCGACAACGCCGGCATCCGCCTGCTGGCCGACCACCATTGGGACAAGCTCGGCTGCGGCTGGGTGGTGAACGAAGGCGGCATCGGCGTGCGGGATCTGTTCATGGAGGGGCAGACCGTCTACCCGATCTCGGTGGGCGAAAAAGGTGTCGTCTGGATGCGGATCACCGCCACGGGCGAGCCGGGGCATGGCTCCACGCCGGTGCCAGACCGGGCCCCCGAGCGCCTGCTCACGGCGGCCTCTCGCCTGCAAGCCCACGAGTCCGAGGTGCGCTTTCACCCTGCGGTGGTCGATCTCCTCGGGGCGGTGGGGGCCCAACAGGGGGGGCTGCTGGGCGCCATCCTGCAAAAGCCAGGACTGGCCACGCGGGCGGTGCGCGGCCGTTTTATGGCCAATCCGGTCACCAAGGCGGTGGTCACCGACACCCTCAACATCACCGGCTTTGGCGGCGCCAACGAGCCCAACGTCGTGCCCGGCGAGGTCTGGATGCAGGTCGACAGCCGCATCCTGCCTGGACAGACCCCCGAGGCCCTGATGGCCGAGGTGAAGGCCCTGCTCCCCGAGGCCTGGTACCGGGTGGAGCTGATCTCCAGCCACCCGGCCGCGGTCAGCCCCTACGCCGACGACCCCTTCTATGCCGCGCTGGTGCGGCACGCCGGGCAGGGGCGGGCCGATGTGGCGGTCGGGCCGGTGATCAGCCCGGGCTACACCGACTCGGTCTACCTGCGCAGCAAGGGGGTGGCGGCCTATGGCCTCGTCCCCTTCGAGGTCAGCGCCGAGGAGCTCGGCACCATGCACGGAAACAACGAGCGGGTCAGCGTGGCGAACCTGGAGCGAGGGCTGCGGGTCCTTTACGGCGCGGTGGTGGACTTCGCCGGCGACCCGTCGGCGCCGCCGCGGCTCCCCAAGCCCCGCCTCGACCCTTGGGGGATGCCGATCGGGCCTGGCTCGCCGGAGATGCCGATGGCGCCGGCTCCAACGAACCCCTGGGGCCCGGCACCCGCGCCGGCGCCGGTGAGCCCCTGGGGCCTCTGATCAGCGATCGCTCAGCCAGGCTGCCCAGTCGGTCTGGCCGGTCTCCTCGCGGTGCAGACAGACGTGGGGGTCGTAGTCGTCGGTGGTGGGGGTACACCAGGTCGTGGTCGGCTCGGGCAGGGCCTCTTCGAGGGCCTCGCTGGTGAAATTGGGAACCTGCCGATCGCCCACCCCGAGGAAGAGGTGCACGGGCAGGGCCTCGTCGCGGGCGACGGCCATCGGGTCGCTGGGGTCCATCGTCCATTGAAAGAGCGTGATGGCCGGGTGAAGGCGGTCGATGCGGCTCCAGGCCTCTTCGGGCAGCCCGAGGGCGGCGCCCAGCGCGGCGGGGGCGGTGATCGTCTCGGGGGCCTCGGCGCCAAAGAGGGCGAAGAGGCTGGCGAGCAGGGCCGGATCGAAGTCCGAGATGAGGCCGGTGTCGAGGAAGTAGTGGGCGAAGACCCCGCCGGTGCCCGAGAGGAAGGCGCGCTGCCAGCGGTCGGGATCGGCGGCGAGGCCGAGGTTGGCGGTGACCGAGCCCATCGAGTGGCCGCCGCGCCAGACGGTGTTGGGGTCGACCGAGCCGGCGGGGAGCCAGTCGTTGAGCGCGGTCTCGACGAAGCGGTGCAGGGTGTGGCTCTCCACGGCGACCTGGCGCTGATTGTCGCGGAAGGCCGGCAGGTTCACGATGTTGTAGAAGCCCAACATGTCGCCATAGCCCTCGTCGATCAGCGGGTAGCGCTGGCCGTAGAGGGGGGCGTCGTGGCCGAGGATGGCCACGCCGGCCTCTTGGAGGCGCTGGGAGAGCTCCTTGCCCCGGTCGAGGCCGTTTCGACGCTGCACGGGCTCCCAGGCCTGGCCGCCGGTGCCGTGGTCCCAGATCACCAGCGGGGCCCCGGTGATCGCGTTGCCATCGGGGCCTTTGGGCAGGCTCAGCGTGACGCGCACCCACTCCGTGTCGGGCACGGCGGTGAGCAGGCCGCCCGCGAAGTCGATCCAGCCCGAGTCCCGATCGGCGTCCTGCAGGGTGCCGAAGCCCGGGCGCATGTAGGGCCGGTCGTCGAGGCCGGAGTAGTTGAGCAGGGGTACGGAGAGCTGGTAGACCACCATCGGCCAGTCCTCCCCCAGATCGACGATGTGGTCGCCGTTCTCCTCCAAGGGGCCGAGCTCGGTGGTGTCGGTGCTGCCGTCTTCGAAGGTGGCCACACACTGGGTGGTGGCCTCGCCCGAGGCGGTGGTGCCCTGCTTGAATTCGAGCTGCACCACCCGCTTGATCGACGGGAGCCCCCAGTCGGGCGCGGCGCCGAGGCGGGCGTCGACGTCGGCCATGAGCTGCTGGAGCTGATCGGTGACGTCCTGGACGGTGTAGACGGTGGCGACGGCGGCCTCGCCGGAGACGCCGGAGAGGGCCAGGGCGGCCTCGACCCCGGCGGGCAGGGCGTAGCCGCTGGGGGCCCGGGCGCCGGCCGAGCGCATCACCACGGCGGCCAGGGTGGCCCCCGAGCGCGGCGGGTGGCCGATCGTCGGGGCGAAGGCCAGGGTGTTGGGGGCCCAGTAGGGGTCGCCCAGGGGGTCTTCGACGAAGCGCAGGGTCAGGGGCAGGCGCTCCCCGGTCTCCATGTCGATCAGCAGCACGGGATCGCCGGCCTCGCCCAGGGTCGCGTCGGGCAGCGACAGGGGGCCCTCAAAGCGGAAGTAGGCGGCGGTGTTGTTGCCAAAGCCCTGGGCCATCAGGCCCAGTCGGCGGGCCCAACCGGCGACGATCGGCTGGGCCACGGTGCTGCCGAAGGTGGGGTAGCC
>JBEIQK010000516.1:0-4767 GCA_040376505.1 Alphaproteobacteria bacterium
CGGCGGCGTCGGGGCGGCGGGCGCGGCCAAGCGCGCGCGCGGCGAGGGCCCGCAGCACCCAGAGGCGGCCGCTGAAGGCCAGGGTCTCCAAGGCCTGGAGCAGCCCGGGGATGGCGGGCGCCGGCCAGACCCCTTCGGCGAGGAGGAGCAGGGCGCCGGCCGCGGTGGCGTCGTCGCCGGCGATGCGCTCCAGGGCGCGCTGGGCGAAGGCGGGGGAGGAGATGAGGCCGCGGGTCTGGCTGAGCAGGGGGCTGCCGAGCGCGGCGCGGATGGCGTTGTGGAGGGCGCTGTCGCCGCCCTCTTCGTCGCCCTCGTCGAGGAGCAGCAGGTCTTCGTCGTCTTCGTCGGCCCCCGGGTCGGTGTGCTCCTCTTCGGGGGGGCAGAGCCCCGGCGTGGCCAGCAAGAGCGCGCCGAGCGCGGTGACGGCGCCCCAATCGGCGGCGGCGGCGGGCTCGTCGCGCTCCTTCCAGGCGTCGGGATCGGTGACGCTGGCCGGCATGTCGAGGGCGCCAAGCAGGCGCCGGGCGGCGGCGCGCTCGCGGCCATCGCCGCTGCTGATCAGGCCCTGGGCGGTGGACATCGCGTCGTCGAGCACGGCCAGATCGCGCTCGGCGAGGGTGCGCAGCAGCTCGATGGCGGCGCTCGGCAGGATGCCGGCCTCGGCCAGGGCGTGCAGGCGGACGGCGTTGGCCAGGGCCGAGCCGGCGCCGGCGCGCAGCAGAGCGGGATCGGGGCCCACCCGGGCGATGGCCTGCAGAAGATCGGCCAGCTCCCCTTCGGTGGTGACGCGGGCCATGCGTGGCGGGGGCGGCAGGGCCGGCAGATCGCTCGGCGGGCTCAGCAGCGCTTCGGGGGCCCGGTGGTGGTGGGGCTCCAGGGCGGGCACCGGGCTGGCGGCGAGGTCGGCGGCGACGAAGCGGCCGCCGCGCTGGCCAAAGAGGGCGCCGGGATCGTCGAGAAAGGGCCTGGCGTCGGGCACCGCGCGGAGGAGCTGGTCCATCACGCGGGCGATCTCGGGCAGCTCGGTGAGCTCAATGTCGGGCTCGGCGTAGCGCAGCTCCAGCAGCGCCCGATCCGTCCCCTGGCCGTCCAAGGCCTCCACCCGCAGGCCCTCGATGTGGCGCCAGCGCCGCTTGCCCCAGCGGAAGCCCACGTCGTAGACGCCGCGGTGCTCGGTGGGGCTGAGCGGCGCTTCGCGCCGGAGGAGCAGGCGGAGGCGCTGGCCGCGCAGGGGATGGAGGTCGCTGTTCACGGCTTCACCACCGTCCAGGCGCCGGGCACCTTGGCCTCGACGTCGGCGCGGATGGTCTTGAGGTCGCCGACGACGACGATCAAGGCGCCATCGAGATCAAGGCCCTGGAGGGCTGCGTTGATGTCGGCGGCGCTCTGGCCCTGGCTGGCCACGAGGCCCTTGGCCAGGGCGTCGGCCGGCAGGCCCAGGGCGGCCAGCTCGGCGTAGGTGCCGGCCACGCCGTCGCGGGCGCTCATCGCCTCCACCAGATCCTGGCGCCGGGCGCCGGCGCTCTTGATGCGCTCCTCTTCGGTGATGGGCCGCTCGCCGCTCTTGGCGGCCTTGAGCACGCCCAGGAGGTCGACCAGCGCCTCGTCGGTGACGTCGGCCTTCACCGAGCTGGCCGCGGTCATCGTGCTCTCCTTGCGGCGCACCTCGAGGCGGGCGCTGGCGCCGTAGGTGTAGCCCTTCTCCTCGCGCAGCAGGCGGTTGAGCCGGCTGGTGAAGGTGCCGCCGAGCACGATGGAGCCCAGGCGGCCGGCCTCGAGGCCGGCGTCGGTGCCCGACCAGCCGGACATCACCACGCGGAGCACCGACTGGCTGGCCCCGGGGGTGTCGACGAAGATGCGCGCCCCCGGCTTGCCCTTGCGGGGCGGGGTGGTGGTGACGGGGGCGGGCTTGCCGGACCAGGCGCCGAGGTGCTTTTGCAGGGCGGCCTCCAGCGCGGGGCCGTCCACCGCGCCGGCGACCACCATGGTGGCCTGGTGAGGGTTGGCGCGGGCGGTCCAGCTCTTCTTCAGCGCGGCGGCGTCGGCCTTCTGGATGCCGGCGACGGTGCCGAGGGGGGCGTGGCCCAGGGGGTGGTCGGCGCCATACCAGGCGGCGAGGGCGGCCCGCTGGGCGAGGATGCGCGGCTCGTCGAGCTCCTGGCTGATCTCGCCCTCGTGCATCTCGCGCAGGCGGGAGACGGCGTCTTTGTCGAAGCGGGGCCGCAGCACGGCGTCGGCGAGGAGTGCGAGCCCCTCGTCGAGGCGGGCGGCCTCGCAGCGCAGGGTCACCACGGTGCTGGTGCTCTGGGTGGCCACATTGATGAAGATGGCGAGCCGCTCGGCCTCTTCGGCGAAGGCGGCGGCCTTGCGCGCGCCAGCGCCGTGCAGGATGAGGGTGTCGGCCAGGGCGGTGAGGCCGGGCTGCGGCAGGGGGTCGCGGGCCGAGCCGCCCTCGAGCACGAGGCTGAGGCTGACGAGGGGCAGGCTGCTGTCGCTGACCCGCCAGACGGTGAGGCCGTTGGTGAGCTTGCTCTCGACGGGCACAGCGGGGGCCCAGGCGGCGGGGGCGCCCACGACGGGGCGCTCGGCCAGCCAGTCCACCGGCGCTGCGACCGGGGCGGGCGGCGGCGGCGGGGGAGGGGCTTTGGGGCAGGCCGCGAGGAGGAGGAAGAAGAGCGGGGCGAGCCTCATTTCGTGGCCTCCGGGCGGACGCGGATGATGGCGCGGCGATCGGCCGACAGGGTGGCGGCAGCCGCGCGGATGTCGGCGGCAGAGAGCGCTTCGTAGCGGGAGAGGTGCTGGTTGACCGTGTTGGGGTCGCCGGTGGTGTACCAGGCCTGATTGATGGCCAGCGCCCGGTCGGCGATGCCCTCCAAGCCGGTGAGGTAGGTGTAGCGGAGCTGGTTTTTGACGCGCTCCATCTCGGCGGGCGTGGGCCCGTCTTTGGCGAGTCGGCCGAGCTCTTCGGTGATGGCGGCCTCGATCTCTTCGATGGTGTGGCCCTCGGTGGGCTTGGCGTCGATGACGAAGAGCGAGGTGAGGTGCTGGCTCACCTGGGTGGCTGAGACCTCCTGGGCCTTGTTGCCCTCGACGAGGCGCACATAGAGCCGGCTCGACCGGCCGCCGCCGAGGATGTTGGCGACCACATCAAGCGCCGCGTCGCCGGGGGCGAGGCGGGCCGGCGTGTGCCAGAGCAGCGTGGTCATCGGGGTCTGCACCTGGTCGGTGAGCTCCTTCACCGCCACCGCCGGCTTGTCGACCGACGGCGCCGTGGGCCGGGCGGGCAGCTCGCGGCGGGGCAGGGGGCCGAAGAGGCGGGCGATCTCGGCCTTGGTGGCGGCCTTGTCGATGTCGCCGGCCACCACGAGGCTGGCGTTGTTGGGCACATACCAGGTGTCGAAGAAGCTCACGACGTCGGCGACCGAGGCGGCCTGCAGATCTTCGTGGGTGCCGATCACCGAGTGCGCGTAGGGGTGGCCGGCCGGGTACATCACCTGGGGCAGCTCCAGCCAGAGCACGCCGTAGGGCTCGTCTTCGCTGGTCTGGCGGCGCTCGTTGCGGACGACGTCGCGCTGCAGATCGAGCTTCTCCTGGGTCATGGCCTTGGAGAGGCCGTCGAGGCGATCGGCCTCCATCCACAGGAAGGTGGCGCGGAGGTTGGAGGGGCCGACGTCGAAGTAGTCGGTGGCGTCTTCGCTGGTCCAGGCGTTGTTCCAGCCGCCGTAGCCTTCCATCAGGTCGTCGAAGCCCGAGCCGGGCAGCCGGGTGGTGCCCATGAACATCAGGTGCTCGAAGAGGTGGGCGAAGCCGGAGCGGCCGGGGGCCTCATCCTTGCTGCCCACCCGGTACATCAGGTTGGTGACGACGGCAGGCGTGCTGTGGTCTTCCAAGAGGACGACGTGCAGGCCGTTGTCGAGGGTGTAGCTCTCGAACTCGATCGAGATCGGCTTGGATGGCTCGGCCGTGGCGGCGCCGATCCACATGGGGGCAAAGAGCAGCAGGGCAGACACGGCACCTCCCAGGGTCGGCAGGGGTATCCTTATGGCCTCTCTGTTTCAATCTGCCGCCGGCGGAGGGTCCGCTGCACATCCTGCACATCGACACCGCCACCGAGTGGCGTGGCGGCCAGCACCTGCTGCTGCGCCTCGTGCGGGCGCAGGTGGCCCTGGGCGCCCAATTGACGGTGGCGGCCCCGCCGGAGGGGCGCCTGTGGTCGGAATTGCCGGCGGGTGTGGCCCGGGTGCCGATCGCCCGGGGGTGGTCGCTGTCAACGCCGCTGCGCTTGGGGTGGGTCGGCGCGGACCTGCATGTGGCCCACACCTCCCACGCCCATGGCTGCGCCGCGGTGCTGGCCACGCCGCTCGTGGTGCACCGGATGGTGGATGTGCCGCCGCGGCCGGGCTGGAAGTACCGGCGGCCGGAGGGCTACGTCGCGCTGTCGGAGGCCATCGCCGCGCAACTTCGGGCGGCGGGGGCCCGGCGGGTGGAGGTCATCCCGGGCGCGATTGAGCCGGTGCCCGCGGTGTCGCCTGCCGCCGATGGGCCCACCGTGCTGGCGGTGGGGGCCCGGGTGGCCCACAAGGGCCATGATGTGCTGGCCGCGGCGGCGCAGCTCTTGCCCGGCGTGGACATCGGCGTGGCCGGCGAGGGTCCTCTGCAGCCGTCCGGCCTGCGCCTGCTCGGCCAGCGGGAGGACATCCCGGCCTTGCTGGCTGCGGCGCGGGTCTTCGTCATGCCCTCTCGCTCCGAGGGGCAGGGCCTGGCGGC
>JBEIQK010000562.1:0-4433 GCA_040376505.1 Alphaproteobacteria bacterium
CTGGAGCAGATGAAGGCGGAGCTGATCAAGGTGATCGCCAAGTACGTGGAGATCGACGAGAGCGACACCGCGGTGCGCCTGGAGCGCTCCGACGGCCAGATCGCCCTGGTCAGCTCGATCCCCGTGCGGCGGGTGGTCGAGCGCGAGGTGGCGAGCCTGCCCAAAGAGGTGGCCAACAACACCAAGATCGTCGAGCCGGTCGTGGTGGTCGAAGAGGTCGCCCACTCGGCCTGAGGGCGGCTGGCTTCGCGGCAATCGGCCTCGAAGCCTCTGTTCTGGCCATTTGGGGCTTCGGTAAACGGAGCGGGTGCGCCCTGGTGTAGGATTGGGGCCTCGCGTCCGGATGCCCCATGAGCGTGTTGACCTGCAGGACCTGTCGCACCTACTTCGCCGTCGAGAGCGCCGCCTCTGCCTGCGTCTGTGGCGAGCTCCTTGATGTGCAGCTCCCGGCCGAGCCGGTCGATCGCGCCCTCTTCGATCGGCGGCGCGAGCAGGGGCTGGGGGTGTCGCCGGCCTGGCGCTTTCACGAGCTGCTGGCGCCGGTGCTGGCCCCCGACGAGCTGAGCGGCCTTTGGGAAGGGGGCACGCCGCTGCGCTCGGTGCCCGCCTTGACCGCCTGGACCGGGCTGCGGGTGCTCGGACTCAAGATGGAGGCGGCAAACCCGAGCGGGCACCTCGTCGATCGCGGCGTGGCCGTCGCGATGAGCGTGGCCAAGGGACTCGCCGCCGAGGCGGTGCTGGCGGTGGGCGCGGGGCCCCTGGGGCAGAGCGTGGCGCAACAAGCCGCGGCGGCGCGCCTGCCCTGCGTGATCCTGGTGCCGGCGGCCGAGGCCAGCCCGGCCGCGATGTCGCACCTGCGGGCCTTGGGGGCCCATGCCCAAGCGGTGAAGGGGGCGGCGGCGGCGGTGGAGGCCCTCGCCGAAGCGGTGGCCCAGCAGATCGGCGCCCGCTGGATTCAGGCCGGCGACCCTTGGTACCGCGAGGGGCTCAAGTCGCTCGGGCTGGAGCTGCTCCAAGATGTCGACTGGGGCGGCCCGGACTGGATCGCCCTGCCCGAGGCCGAGCCCGGCCTCGCCAGCGCGATGGCCAAGTGCCTCGAAGAGGCCCATCAGCTCGGCCTGATCGAGGCGGTGCCGCGCCTCTTCGTGGTGGGGGCCGAGCCGGCGCGCGCGGGTCGGGGCCTGGGCGGCCGGCTCGCCGAGAGCCTGGGCACCAGCGAGCCCCCGACCGGCGCGATTCGCCTGGGGGCCCTGGCCCACAAGGCCGTGGACCTGCGGGTGGCGCGGGCGATCGAGGAGACCTTCGGCCTGCGGGTGGCGGTGGGCGACAAAGAGCGGGCCGAGGCGGTCGCGGCGATTCGCGCGCTGGGCATCGGCTGTGATCGGCAAGGCGCCATGGTGATCGCCGGATTGCGCCGCGCGGTGGCTGGCGGGCAGGTGGACCCCGAAGATCGGGTGATCGCCGTGCTGCCCGGGCGCCTGCGCCTGGAGGAGGCCGACGGCCTCTCAGCGGTGGATCTGGCCGAGCCGTCGGTGGAGGGGATCCTGGCGGCCCTGGAGGCCTGAGGCCTCAGCCGGCGCCCAAGCGGGCGAGATCGGCGACGGTGGCCACCCGGGCCCGCCAGTCCGGCGGCGCGGTGGGGGCGGCGTAGAGATCCTCGGTGGGATCGTCGAAGGCCGGTGGCACCTCGTTGAAGAAGAGGATGCGGCCCCCATCGATACGGAGCACCCGTTCGGCGGCCTCGCGGGAGATCAGGGCGTACTGCGGGTCGCTGGGGCGCTCGCCACACCAGGCCACGGCGAGGCGGCCGCGGCGGAGGTCCCAGGCCTGGCTCTCGGGCAGCATCAGGCGGTTGACCGCGATGCCATCGGCGCCACGGTGAAAGAAGGGCTGGTTGCCACGCTTCTCGGGCAGGCGGTGGGCGCGGAGCAGGTTGCCGATCAGGCGCTTGCGATCGGCGATCTCGCGCTCGGCCTCGCGCAGCTTTCGCTCGGCGCGGCGGCGCTCGGCTTCTGCGGCGGCTTGGGCGGCGCGGGCGGCGGCCTCGGCGGCCTCGCGGGCGTCTCGATCGTCGCGGCTCTCCCGGTGCCCGGCGGCCACCTTTCGCTCGGCCTTGAGCTGCCGGTTGGTCTCTTGGACCTTCTTTTTGTCGACGATGCCGGCCTTGAGGAGCTGATCGCGCAGGGACATCGGCGCGGTTACCGCGGCGCCGCCACGGGGGCCACATGCCCGCCGTTGATGAGCAGGCTGCGACGGCCGGCCGAATGGTAGGCGAGCGCGATGGTGCTCGCCGTAAAGGCCGTCAACATCAGGGCCGCCGCTACGCGAAGGCGAGGGGAGTAGCGCTCGGCGGGCAGATCATCGTCCACGTCGAGCGCCACCATCGCTGGCTGCATCAGCATGCCCTCGGGCCGCGGCAGGGGGGCTGCGCGGGGTGTCAGCGAAGGAGTGGGCGAAGGATGGATCTGGCTGCATGGGACCTCAGTCAGGCTGTCAGCATGCCCGATGCGGAGGGAATCGGGGGGCCGAGATAGCGGAAGGGCGAGTGTGGAGCCCCGATGCGCATCAACGTCTTGTCGATCCTGAGCCTCCTCTTCGCCGGGGCCTGCGGCTACATCTCACCCGCCGAGTTGGAGGCCCGCTTCGATCTCGATGAGGACGGCGTCGCCCGCCCCGAAGACTGTGACGACAGCGATCCAGCGGTGGGCGAGGTGCAGCGCTACCTCGACGCCGACGGCGATGGCTACGGCGGCGACGAGCGGGTGGTCGCCTGCCGACAGGCCGTGGGTTTGTCGGACGTGGGCGGCGACTGCGACGACGGCGACGCCCGGGTCGCGCCGGGGGCCACGCCCTTGTGTGAGCTCGTCGACGCCGACTGCGACGGGCTCCGCGACGAGTCGGGCTGGTCCGACGCCGAGGCCTGGTACCGCGACCAGGATGGCGATGGCGCCGGCCTGATGGAGGAGTACGGCGCCACCCTGGCCTGCACCCGGCCGGAGGGCTCCTGGTCGGAGACGGCCAACGACTGCGACGACACCGACCCTCGCGTCCAGCAGCGGCGCTGGTTTGAGGACGCCGACGGCGACGGGTACGGCAACCTGCTCCGTGATGTTAACGCTTGCGATCAGCCAGAGGGATTCGTTGACAATGTCGGCGACTGCGACGACGGTGACCCGGGCGCCAACCCGGGCGCCGCCGAGGTCTGCGACGCGGCGATGATCGACGAGGACTGCGATGGGGCGGTGAACGAAGAAGACGAGAGCGTCTCGGGCCAGTCCTGGTGGTTCCGCGACGCGGATGGCGACGGCTTCGGGGACATCGCCGACGCCATCTACGCCTGCGCCCCCGCTGCCGACACCGTGGACAACGCCTTGGACTGCGACGACACCGACTCCTCCTGGGGCGAGGGTTCGCCGACCGACCCCTGCCCGCCGCGCGCGCTGGCCGCCGGCGCCACGGCGACCTGTCTGTTGACGATGGACGGCGTGCTGCAATGTTGGGGCGAGGACACCGTGGCCGACGGCTACGCCGCCGATGAGCGCTTCGTCTCCGTGGGCGTCGGCATCGCTCACGCCTGCGCGGTCGCGGCCGACCGCACCCTGCTTTGTTGGGGTGCGGCCGAGAACCTCCCTGATGTGTCCGATGTGGCAGCGCCGGTCACCTCTGTCTCGGTGGACGGATACCACACCTGCGCCCAACTCGCCGATGGGGGCGCTCGCTGCTGGGGCGACGACGTGGAGTACGCCCTGTCTGCGGTGGACGGAGGCTACAGCGCGATCACGGCCGGCGCCACCCACGCCTGCGCCCTGCGGGCCGTCGACCAGGCCGCGGTCTGTGTGGGCGTCTGCACCGACGAGGGGGAGTGCGCCGACGACGAGAGCGAGGCCTTCGTCGAGCTGGCGGCCGGCGGGGGCTACAGCTGCGGGCGGCTCGCGGCCGGGGGCCTGCGCTGTTGGGGCAAGCTCCGGGACAGCGATCCCACCTTGCCTGTCAACCCGCGCAGCCTCGACGCCTGGGGGCGCAACCTGTGCCTCATCACCAGCGTGGGGGGGCTCGTGTGCCGCAATCTGATCGGCGAGGCGCCGATCTCCGAGGTCCCGAGCGGGGTCTTCTCGATGGTGGCGGTGGGCAACGCCCACGCCTGCGCCCTGCGGGCCGGGGTGCCAGCCCAGGTGGTGTGTTGGGGCGCGGACGACGCGGGCCAGGCCACGGCCCCGGACTAGGGCGCCGGGGCCCTACCAGGTGATGACGAGGGCAGCGCCGAGCCCGACGCCGAAGACGCCCGCCCCGACGGCGGTGCGCAGATACCCGTTTCCTTCTGAACGAAGCGCGCGCAGATCGTCATCGGGGAGGGGATCGTCCAGGTCTTTGAACTGCCGCTCGGCGTGCACGGCGAGGCCGTAGAAGGTCAGCGCGGTGAGGGCGGAGGCGGC
>JBEIQK010000473.1:0-5122 GCA_040376505.1 Alphaproteobacteria bacterium
CCCGCTGAGCTGGCCGCCGCCTACCGCGCCAACGACCTCACCGTGCTGCAGCGCGGCGCCGTCGTCACGGTGGAGGAGCCGATGATGGTCGAGGGCGAGCTCCAGACCTGGCTCTGCTTCAAGTTTCCGATTCTGCGCACCGACGGGCGGGCCTGGCTCGGCTGCGTGGCCCTCAACATCACCGATCGCAAGCGGCACGAAGCCGACATGGTGCGCCTGAACGAAGAGCTCGAGGCCCGGGTGCGCGCCCGCACGCGCCAGCTCGAGGTCTCGGCCAGCGAGCTGGAGAGCTTCAGCTACTCGGTCTCCCACGATCTGCGCGCGCCCCTGCGGTCGATCATCGGCTTCTCCCGCGCCCTCGAAGAGGACTGCGGCCCCAACCTCGGCGAAGAGGGTGTTGGCCACCTTCGCCGGATCCAGAACGCCGCTGCCCGCATGGGTCAGCTCATCGAGGATCTGCTGGAGCTGTCGCGGGTCACCCGCACCGAGCTGCGCCGCACGCCGGTCGACCTGACCGTCCTCGCCGAGACCGCCATCGAGGAGCTGCGCCGCTCGGCGCCCAACACCGCCCAGGTCTGCTGGGAGATCGCCCCCCTTCTCCGCTGTGAGGGCGACGCCCGGCTCCTCCTCATTGTGCTCACCAACCTCTTCGCCAACGCAGCCAAGTTCAGCGCCCGGTCCGACACGCCCACCGTCCGCTTCTTCGCCGAGGTGGCGGGCGACCGTACCTGGTTCGTGGTAGCTGACAACGGCGTGGGATTCGACCCCCGCTATGCATACCGACTGTTTACACCCTTCTATCGGCTGCACGACGCGCGGGAATTCCCCGGAACAGGCATCGGTCTCGCCACCGTGCAGCGGGTGATTCACCGTCATGACGGCGCGGTTCGCGCCGAGGGATCGGTGGGACAGGGCGCCCGGATTTCGTTTACACTGTGGTCTACCTTCTGATGTTGGAGCGCGTCGAATGCCCCCCCCTCGGGTCCTCGTGGTCGAGGACAGTCCAGATGACGAGGCCCTCACCCGCCGCGCCTTTCGCCGGTCCAGCCCCGACGTCGAGGTGGTCGTGCAGGGCGACGGCCCCGCGGCGCTGGGCTGGCTTGGGCGTCTCGCCTCAGAAGGCCAGGAGCCCCTGCCTGCCTTTGTTCTGCTCGACATCAATCTTCCACAGATGTCTGGCCAAGAGGTGCTGCGCCTGATCCGGGGCGACCCACGGCTGCGGTGTCTGCCGGTGATCATGTTCTCCAGCAGTAACGAAGAGGCTGACCTGCGCGAGAGCTATCAAGGGGGCGCCAGCTCCTACATCCGCAAGCCCGTGGACTTTGACGCCTTTATGGCTGCAGTTGCCCAGGTCGGCGCCTACTGGCTGAACCTCAATTTGATGGCCCGGAGCCCGGGATGACCCTTCGGGTCTTGCTCATCGAAGATGACGACCATGACGCCGCGCTCATCATGCGCGCCCTGCGTCGCGGGGGCGTGGAGTGCCTCTTCGACCGTGCCACCAACGGCGATGAGGCCGAGGCGGCGCTCAGCTCCACCGCCTACGGCGTGGTCCTCTGCGACGTCACCATCCCCAATCACGCCCCCGATCGGGCCCTCGACCTGCTCCGCATCCGCGCCCAGTACACACCGCTGATCGTGCTCTCCGGCGTGGTGCGCATCGCCGACGCGATCAGCTACCTGCGCGCCGGCGCCGAGGACTTCATCGCCAAGGACGAGCTGGAGCGCCTCGTGCCCGCGGTGCAGCGGGCCCTGCGCGAGGCCGGCCTGCGGGCCGATAACGAGGAGACCCAGCGCAGCCTGCGCGAGAGCCGCGCCCGGCTGGAGGCCAAGCAGCAGCTCGAAGCCGTTGGTCTCGTGGCGGGCACCATCGCGCACGACATCAACAACCTGCTCACCGCCATCATTTACCTCGCCGAGTCGGCCACCGAGAACCTCGAAGGCTCGATGCCCGAGCTGGCCGACGATCTGCGCGAGATCCGCGACGCTGCCTGGCGGGCCGCCGCCTTGCCGCGCCAGCTCCTCATCTTCACCCGCCACGAGCGGCTGGAGGCCCGCACCTTCCGGCTCAACCGGCGGATCGCCAGCATGGACCGCCTGCTCGCCACGGTGGGCCAGTCCCGCAACGAGGTGGTCCTCGATCTGTGCGCGAATGACGACGTCATCGACGGCGACCCTGCGCAGATCGAGCAGGTGGTGATCAACCTCGTCAGCAACGCCCGCGACGCCTTGCCGAAGGGGGGCGCATCACCCTGGCCACCCGCGACGAGGGCGACCGGGTGGTGCTGTCTGTCACCGACACGGGGGTCGGCATCGATCCGAGCCTGCAGGCGCGGATCTTCGAGCCCTTCTTCACCACCAAAGAGGCGGGCCGTGGCACCGGCCTGGGCCTGTCGAGCTGCCTCGCGGTGGTGGAGGCCATGCAGGGCGAGCTGACGCTGCGCAGCGAGCCGGGCCAGGGCACCGAGGTCACCATCCGCTTTCCGCGCAGCCAGATGCCCTGCGCCGAAGACCCGGTGCGCAAGGCCTTCCGCCAGCGGCACACCGCGCAGATCCTCGCGGTCATCCACCAGCCCGAGCTGCGACGCAGCCTCGTCCGGCTCCTCGAACAGCAGGGCTACCTCGTCACCCTGGTCGGCCGGCGCGCCGAGGCCGAGGCCCTGCTGGCGGCACTGCCCTACAGCCTCGTCATCGCCCAAGACACCCTGCCCGACGGCGACGGGCGCGGCCTCGTCTCGGCGCGCGGCGGGCTGCTGCTCTCCAACAGCACGGCGGCGGCGACCGACGGCCTGCGGGTGCTGGGCATGCCCCTGTCGGCCACCGACCTCCTCTCCACCGTCTCGCGCCTCGTCTCCGGGGACTGAGCCCGCGCTCGGTTAGGGGAGGGTGGCGCCGCTCTGCGGTGTTGGAGCACCCGATGTCAAGCCGCCGCGCCCGTCACGGTCTCCGCGTCACCCTGCGCCTGCACGGCCGGGTGCTCGCTCAGCCCGTCTACTGGCGGGCCCGCGGCGGCGTCGACATCGGCTTCACCGGCGAGGCGGCCATGCCGGTGCAAGGCGGCGGGGCGCTCTGTCGGGCCCAGTGGATCGAGCCCGGCGCCGTGGCCCTGCTGGGCGCCGTCAGCGGCGAGCTCAGCCCCGGCGAGCGCATCACCTGGGAGGGCCCCGCCGGTCTGGTCGCCGAGCTGGATCTGGTGCCCTGGCGCCCCGCCCGGCGCTTTCTCTTCGAGAATGGCGGTGACGTCGCGCTCCTCAGCCTTGTGATGGCGCTCAGCGTGGGGGTGAGCCAGGCCCAGGCCATCCTGGAGCTGCTCGTCCCGCCCCCGAGCCCCGCCGCGGCCGGCGGCATGGAGTACACGCCAGAGCTCATCGCCCGCCTGCTCACCCGCGAGGTCGACGGGGCCGAAGAGGGCATGGAAGAGGCGGTGCTGCGCCCCGAGCACGAGCAGGGCGCCGAGCACCGCTTCATGCCCTCGGGCAACGAGGAGGGCGACAAGAACCGCGTCGGCGGCGGCAAGGCCGTGGGCCCCACCCCCAATCGCTTCGAGGCCGAGGACCCCGAAGACGCCCTGGCCGAGGCCGCGGTTCCGGCCGAGGAGACCCCGCCACCCGGCGCCCTGCCGCCCACCCCAGGCGAAGCAGAGCCGGTGGTGGAGCAGCTCCTGGGCGAAGACGGTGAAAAGGCGCCGCCGCCCCCCGGCGGCAGCGGCGACCCGGTCGAGCGCTTCATCGGCTGGGGTTTTCGCGACTGGTTCGACGTCAAGGACGCCCGCGGCGTGACCGAGGAGCGCCTTGCGCGGCGCCTCGAGGCCGCCCGTCGGCAGCTCAAGCTCGACCCCGACGACCCCGAGGCCTTGAACATCGTCGGCTTTTATTCCTACCTGGGCGAGAACTACGAGCTCACCCGCGAGGTCTACGAGCGGATGATCGAGAAGTACCCCGAGGATGGCGCCGGCTACAACAACCTCGCCCTCGTCTACAAGCGCACCGGCGACTACACCCAAGAAGAGGCGCTGCTGCGCAAGGCCCTCTCCCTCGACCCCGACAACACCTCGGCGCTCAACAACCTCGGCGTCAACCTCGCGCACCAGGGCCGCTTCGACGAGGCCCTCGCCGTGATGGACCACCTCAAGTCCCTCGATCCCGACGACCCTTGGGGCGACCTGTACCTGGCCCACATCTACGCGGCGATGGGCAAAGAAGAGAAGGCCTACCACCACCTCAAGGTGGCGATGGAGGGGGTGAAGCGCCTTGAGACCATGCACCACATCGAGTTCCGCCAGGACATTCGGGTAGACCCGATCTTCGACGAGATGCGCCAGGACCCGCGCATGCAGCGCCTGCTGCGCAAGTTCTATGGCGAAGACGCCGAGTACCTGCTGAAGGGCCGCGACCGGCGGGCCCGCTGGGGCCGCAAGGGTGGCTGAGCTCTGGCTGCGCCTGCGCCTCAACGGCGAGGGCAAGGGCCCCGGGCGGGCCGACGTGGACACGGTCAAGCTGGCCGTGTCGTTCAACATCGCCACGCCCAAGGGCGGGCGCAACTGCGCGCTCGCCTCGTCGTACATCCCCGTCGACCGGCTGCTGGGCCTGCTGGCCGCCGGGGGCTCCTTCGGCGCGGGCGACGGCTGCCTGCGGATGCGGGACAACTTCACCAAGAACACGGCGCTGCTGCGCTTCCGCAACCTCTCCACCAACCTGGACGCGGCGCGGCGCCTCAAGCTGCGGCCCTCCGCCCTCCACCAGCTCGACCGCACGGGCGCCGCGGTGTGCGCCATGGGCAACGCCCTCCACGACACCATCCAGACCTTCGCCGTCAGCCCGCTCAACGCGGGGCCGCAGTACATGGACGCCTTCACCTACTGGCACATGGAGCGCGGCCTGTCCAGCTACGCGCTGCTGGGGCACCTCATGTCCACGCTCCCCACGCCCGTCGACCTCCACTGGCTCATGTACGACGCCTACCAGACCGTGCAGAGCACCGGGCTGCGGCTGGCCGAGCTGGGCCGGCTGCCCCCCGACGAGCTGGTGCTGCGCTTCGCCCTGCCGCTGGTGTCGCGGCACACCGCCTGCCCCCTCACCTCGATGTACAACACCGACTTCACGCTCAGCGAGTTCGACCAGGA
>JBEIQK010000894.1:0-2513 GCA_040376505.1 Alphaproteobacteria bacterium
CGGCGGCCGGGCCAGCGTGTGGCGCGGGCTCACCAGGGCCTCGGGCAGGGCGGGGCCGGCGAGGCGGTTGGCCGGCAGCCAGCCGGTCCCCAGGGTGGCGAAGGCCAGCAGCCCGCCGACCAGACCGAGACCGGCGAGGCGCGGCCGGGCGGCGGCCAGCACCGCCAGGGGCCCCAAGGCCGGCAGGGTGTAGTAGGCCTGCTTCTTGGCGATGAAGGTGAAGAGCAGCAGGGGCAGCCCAGCGGCGGCGATGAGCGGCCACTCGGGGGCGGCGGCGCTGCGACCGGCCTTTCGCGCCGCCAGGACGAGGCCTCCGATCAGCGCGAGGCCGAGCAGGGGGCCCGCCTGGGTGTCGAGCAGCGTGAAGAGGTAGTACAGCGGCGGGACCAGACCCCCCGTCTCTTCGAGGTGGCCGGCGCTGTCGATCTCCCCGGCGCCCACCTGGCTGGTGAGCTCCCCCATGTGCCGCGAGAAGAACTCGCGGTACCAGGCCGCCGTCAGCAGGAGCGTGAGCCCGGCGGCCAGGGCGAGGTTGGCCCGGGCGCGCGGCTGGCGGCCGTGGGCCCAAAGCAGCGGCAGCAGCGCCGGCCCGAGGAAGAAGGCCACCGTCAGGCGGTCGAACATCAGCCCCAGACCGAAGACCAGCCCAAAGCCGAGCACATGGGGCCGGCTGCGCAGGCCCTGGGACTCCACGAGGAGGGCGAGGCCGGCCAGCACCCAGGCGAGGTTGGCGAGGTTGGGCTCGTAGCGCACCAGGGCGCCGAAGGTGGCCGGGCAGAGCAGCACCAGGGCCGGGGCCAGGGGAGCCGAGAAGACGCGCCCCAGGCGCCCCGCCGCCCAAAGCAGCACGCCCAGGTGCACGAGGTTCGTGGCCAGCAGGGCGCCCATCGACAGGTCGGTGACCGCGAGAAGAGGCCAGGCCAGCGCATAGAAGCCCCAGGGCCAGTAGCCGGTGTACATGTACCAGCGGATGTGCCACAGGTCGCCGTCGCGCAGGGCGCCCCACAGGTCATAGGCGTTGCCGACGTGCAGCGACTCGTTCTGAAAGCCGTCGGGCAGCGGGTTGTGGAGGCTCCACCAAGCCAGGAAGGCGGCGGCGGGCAACAGGAGGAGGGCGGGCCAGCGAATCACGGCGCGGAGCCTACCAAAGGCGCAGCGAAGGGTTGACCTTCCCCCTCGCAATTCGCTATCCTGCCGCTTCGGCGACCCATACTCTCCCCCTCGGGGCCCAGCGCGGCGGCGATGGCCCTGGCGGGCCGTGGTGCGCCTGGGAGCTTCATGGGCGCGCCCCTCTCGTCTCGGCCCCGCTTCGATCCGTCCCTCCGGAGGTCTCCCGGAGCGGCGGCGATGTCGATGCACTTGAATTGGCCGGTGGCCTTGCCCACCGAATTGCACCCCTATGCCCAGGCGGCGGGCGCCTCCTCGCTGGCCTGGCTGGACTCCCTGGGCCTGCCCACCGAGGGCCTCAGCGCCCAGGGCCTCGCCGAGGGGCTCGGTCTCGCCCACCCCCTGATCGGGCGGTCCTGGCTGCGGATCCTCGTCGATTGGATGCACCTGTACTGCCTTTGGGACGACGCCCAGGAGGCGTTGCAGCCCACCGGCGAGGCCCTGGCCCTGGAGCGCCGCGTGGTGCTCTGCCTGGCGGGCACCCTGAGCCCGACCGAGGAGGATCCGCCCCTGCTTCGGGCGGCGGCCGATCTGGGCGCCCGCCTGCTGCCCCTCCTCGATCCGGCTGCGCGGGTGCGCTTCCTCGGCGCCGTGCGTCAGGCGGCGGCCGGCTTTGCCTGGGAGGCCCGGGCCCGGGCCCTCGGCCTGGAGGTCTCCGCGGGCAGCCTGCGGTCGGTGGCCCTGCGCACCGTCGGGGCCGAGATCTGGTGGGAGCTGCTGCTGGCCGCCGAGGGCATCCACCTGCCCGAAGAGGTGCTGCTGAGCACGCCGGTCGCCCGCCTGCGCCAGCGGGCCACCGCGGTGCTCTGCCTGCAGCACCACGTGCTCTCCTACGCCCGCCACCGCGATCAGGGCGACCGCATGAACCTCGTCGCCCTGTGGCACGAGGGGCCGGTGTCCGGCCACATCGCGCTCTGCCGCGAGCACAACGCGCTGGCCGCGTCCTTGATGGTGGACCACACCCTGCTGCCCCTGCCGCTGGCCTACCAGCGGGCCCTGCGCTGCTTCGGCGAGGCCCTGGCGCGGGCCTTGGGGGCGCACCTCCGCTGGGCGACGGGCTCGGCGCGGGGGCTGGGGTGGGAGGAGGCGGCCTAGGCCTCTGTTCAACCGTCGGCGCCTCGCCGATGAAGGGCTGGCGGGCGGCCTTCTCGCGGTGAGCGCCCTGCTGGGCAAGAGGCCTGGGCGGCGCGGGCGATCGGCCCCATGACCGCGCCTGGGCGCCGCGGTAACGTGGCGCGCCCATTCGGAGCCTGCCTTGAACCCCGACACCACCCCTCACCGCGCCCTCGCCGTCCGCTTCAACAACGCCGCCTGGGACCTCTTGGAGCAGCCCACCCGCGGCCCCG